>JBGTNZ010000317.1:0-3066 GCA_041742805.1 Aestuariivirga sp. | reverse complement strand
CCAAGCTCCGCCAGATCATGCGTTATCTCGGCACTTGTGACGGCAACATGGAACAGGGCAGCCTGCGCGCCGACATCAATGTGTCGGTGCGGCGCCCCGGCGATGCGCTTGGCACCCGCTGCGAGATCAAGAATGTGAACTCTGTCCGCTTCATGGGACAGGCGATTGAGTATGAGGCCCGCCGCCAGATCGGCATCCTCGAAGATGGCGGCAAGATCGATCAGGAAACGCGGCTGTTTGATGCGAGGAAAGGCGAAACCCGCTCCATGCGCTCCAAGGAGGAGGCTCACGATTACCGCTATTTCCCCGACCCGGACCTATTGCCGCTGCAACTGGAGGAGGACTGGATTGATGGAATCGCCAAGACCCTTCCGGAATTGCCGGACGAGAAAACCGCAAGATTTGCGCGCGACTATGGGCTTTCATCCTATGACGCGAGCGTGCTGGCGGCGGAGCGTCCTTCCGCCGATTTTTTCGAGCTTGTGGCCCGTGGCCGCGATGGCAAGATGGCCGCGAACTGGGTGATCAACGAGCTCTTTGGAAGGTTGAACAAGGAAGGGCAAACGATTGAAACGACGCCCGTTTCCGCTTCCCAGTTGGGCGAGATCGTCGGTCTGATCCAGGCTCAGGTGATCTCCGGCAAGATCGCCAAGGAGATCTTCGAGATCGTCTGGACCGAGGGCGGTTCGCCCAAGGACATTGTCAAAAATCGCGGGCTGGAACAGGTGACCGATATGGGCGCCATACAAACAGCGGTGGATGAAATCATCGCCGCCAACCCCGCCAAGGTGGAACAGGTGAAGGCCAAGCCTTCCATGCTGGGCTGGTTCGTTGGCCAAGTGATGAAAACCACCGGCGGCAAGGCCAACCCCCAGGCGGTGAGCGATATGCTAAAGAAGAGGCTCGAAATTAACTAATAAATTCAATTAATTGGTTCAAAGTTTCCGTTTCCGGCGTTTCTCCGCTATAGTCCGTACCCTGAGTTTATCTGTGGGGCGCAGAGGAGATTCGTGATGGCGAAGACAGCCAAAAAGGCTGCACGGACGGCGACTGTCAAAAAAACGGCGAAGCCTAAGGCAAAAAACAAGACCGCCTCAACAGCCTCCAGCGGCGACAAGCAGCGATTCACCCTTTACGGGACCATGACGTCAGGACCCACTTACACCGTGGGACTCATGCTCTCCCTGTGCCGCTATCCCTTCTCCTATATCCACGTGAATTTGCGCGAGGGACAGCACAAGCAGCCGGATTATCTCGTCAAGAATCGTTATGGCCAGGTGCCGACCCTCCGCGACCGGCAGACGATTCATGTTCAATCAGCCGCGATTCTCGAGCATCTTTCCGACACCCTCAATAAGTTCAACGGCAAGACGCCGCTGGAACGCCAGCGCGTGCGCGAATGGCTGTTCTGGCAATGGGACAAGCTTTCCCTTCCCGTATTGCGCCTGCGCGCCAGGGCGCGCGGCTTTCGCCAGTTCGGCGATGAGGTGCGCGTGATGTACGATACGGAAGCAAAGGCTGCCTTCGCGATGCTGGAGCATGAACTGGGGAAATCTCCGTGGATCGCCGCCAAGAAACCGACGATCGCCGATGTCGGCATCTACGCGGTGACGCGCTACACGGCGGAAGCCAACATCGACCTCACGCATTATCCCCACGTGCTCGCCTGGAAGAAACGCTTTGAGGCGCTTCCCGGTTTTGGTACACCCGAACAGATCCTGCCGATGGAAAGCAGGCTCCTCTAAGACCTATCGGGGGCCACCACTTGAATGACGCGAGGGCCAGTCCGGCCGTATCTCCGGCGGAGACGCAACGCGCCTTGAGAAAGCGCAGGCGCGGCGGCGGCCGGTTCGAATGCAATGTGGGGCTGTTGATCGGTCTGGGCGGGCTTGCCGCCTCGCGGCTTGGGCATTTGTGGATCGCCTTCGACGTTTTCTCGCAGTTCACCTTGCAATTTGCGGTCGTCACATTGGCCTTCGCGATCGGGCGCATCATGCCGAGAGGGCGGTTGCTAGTGGCCTTCCTGGTGCTGGTTGCGGGAATTGGCGGGATCGGCGCCTGGCCCCATGCGGCGAGCCGGGAACCGTGGGTTATGAGTGAACTCAAGGAGGGCGAACGCGCCATTACGGTCGCGAGTTTTAATTCGCTGTACGACAATGAGCAGGTGGAGGCGGTGCGCGCGGAGATCGAGCGGCTCGACGCCGACATCATAACCCTGGTTGAACTAGGACCGAACAAGCATGGCCTGTTGAAGGTGCTCGCGGAGCGCTATCCTCATCAGGCCGAATGCTTCGCCATGGATTATTGTCATCTGGCGCTTCTCTCCAAGTTTCCCCTCGAGAATTCGAGCGCGCGCACCGGGTGGGACGGACCGCCCATGATCGTGGCCAAGCTCGGCGCCGAATTTGGCGGCCTGACGATTATCGGCGCGCACACGCTCCGCTTCCCCCACGCCTTGGCGCAATTCCGGCAGATCAAGGCGCTTTCAGGTTTCATCGACACCTTGCCCGGCCACAAGCTGGTGATGGGCGATTTCAATGCCACACCTTTCTCGCGCATCACTTCGACGCTGGCCAATCAGACCGGACTTCGCCGCCTCACCTGGCTGCCGTCATGGCCATCGCACGTGCATCTGCCGCAAATGGCCATCGATCATATATTCGCGTCACCCGGCATTCGTGCCCTTGAAAGCGAGCGCATCGGCCAATCCGCGGGGTCGGACCACTATCCCATCATCATCAGGCTGGCGGTGCCGGCGAACTGAATTTGTCCCCGCCTGGTGAATCGGCCGTGAATCGCACAAGGTTAATAAGGCGTCTTTATTGGACCAACTCGTTGATTCGACGCTCAGACCTCTAGCGAACTGCAAACGCCCGCGCTCGCCCTTCACGTCCGTTTAATCCTGCGGCTTAACTTCGCATTGCAATACGGCAGCCATGATCGCGCCCAGGGAAAACAAACAAGGGACGTCATATGTCAATCGAGAATCCGGAAAAGACTATTGCTGAACTTAGGCCCGATGCGACGGCGAACATGCTCTACGAGCTTGGCCTGACCTTTTGTAAT
>JBGTNZ010000316.1:0-3437 GCA_041742805.1 Aestuariivirga sp. | reverse complement strand
GGCCATGGAAGCACTCGGAGCAAGGCGGGGCCGAACTGTGGCGGTGCTGGGGCCGATGATTTCGCGCGCGGCCTATGAGGTGGGGCCAGAGTTTCCCGCGCGCTATCTCGATGATGATAGTGCGAACCAACGCTTTTTCACGGCCTCGCCACGGGCTGGGCATTGGATGTTCGACCTCGCCGACTATATCGAAGAACGGTTGAGGCGCGAGGGGGCTGGCGAAGTCGTCAATCTCGGCCTCTGCACCTATGATGACGAATCCCGCTTTTTCAGTTATCGCCGTGCTACACACCGGGGCGAGACGGATTACGGGCGCCAGATATCGGCTATCGCACTATCGCGCGGCTGATCTCCCCAATAGAGATGCGGGCCACGCTTGCAGTGCAGTTACTGACAAGAGAATTACGATAGCGCCGGTCCATTGCATCGGGCTCAACCTTTCACCCAGAAACACATAAGCAGCCGCGATTCCGAAAACCGGGATGAGGTTGAAAAAGTTTCCCGCGCGGCTCGCGGGCATCGATCGAAGGCCGTGGAGATACAGCCAATAGGCCATGGCATAGTACATCAAGCCGGAAATGAAGCCGCCAAGCATATCGCGGCTGGATAGCGAAGCGATTTGGCTGACGACCGCTTCTTCCGATTCAAACGGCCATATGGCGACAACCCAGACGAGAGCCACGGTCTGTTGCATCGCTACCATAAAGAGCGGATCCACCTCGGTTGTGATCCTGCGGGACAGCACGGTGTAAAATCCACAGCACAGAACGCCTGCAAGGATCAACGCGGCGCCCAAGGTGTTGCCGGGCGAGAGAGTGTCCAAACGCGCAACTCCGCTTGCGAGGATTACCCCTGACGCTGCTGTTGCCGTCAGGACGATGAGGCGTAGCGGCACTGCCTCCCGCAGAAACAGCCAAGCGAGGACGACAATGATGGCCGGTTCAGCCGCCCAAAGCAGCGTGGCCACGCTTGCGGTCGTGTGCGCCAAGCCGAGCATGCTGAGGGTATAGGAGAAGCCGGGGTTCAGGAGGCCGAGCAGCAGGATCGGCAGCAGCCAGCGGCCAACTTTCGGCTTTGTTCCGCTGGCCCAGACGATGAGCCAAAGCAGCGCCACACTGGGCGCCAGCTGGATGACCAGGAACAGAATGGGCGGAACGGACGACAAAAGCTCTTTGCTGATGACCGTGCCGAGGCCCCAGAAAGCGCTTGTAAGAATGAGAGAAATAGCCGGCGACAGACCGGAACGATGAAGTTCCATGATGGCTCTCCGAAAGGATTGACTGGATTTCCGTGAATTTGGCGAGCAGCGCGCTAGCGCCTGAAGGCATCGCCATCACAGTTATCGTAGCCGGGCTTTCGATGAGGCCGCATGGGTGTTCCTGCAAAAAAGCTACATCGCTTTCCGTAAGGGATCAACTATAGTCGGAATCGGCGCAAGGAATTCTTTCATGGCACTGCATTTTGCAAAATCGGAATATGACGGGCGGATCGCCGCTACGCTCAAGGCGATGGAGGCGGAGGGGCTCGACGGGCTGCTGATGTTCCAGCAGGAGAGCATGTATTATCTGACGGGCTATGACAGCTTCGGTTTCTGCTTTTTCCAGTGCCTCTATCTCGGCAGCGACGGCAAAATGGCGCTGCTGACGCGTTCGGCCGATCTCCGGCAGGCGCAGCATACGTCGATTATCGAAGATATCCGCATCTGGACGGATGAGGCGGGGGCGAAACCCGCGGCGCAATTGAAAGACATGCTCGAAAGCCTGAGCGCGCGTGGCAAGCGGCTTGGCATTGAAACCAATTCCTATGGGCTTACGCATTTCAACGGTAGGGCGGTAGAAGCGGCGCTGTTGAGTTTTTGCAAGCTCACGGAGGCAACGCAGCTGGTCAATCGCCTGCGCGTGGTGAAATCGCCGGCCGAGCTCAAATTCGTGCGGAAGGCGGGCGAGCTTGGCGATGAGGCGCTAAAGGCCGCGATCCGCAAATCCAAGGCGGGGGCTGATGAAGGCGATATTCTTGCCGCCCAGCAGGGAGCGATCTTCGCGGGCGGCGGCGACTATCCCGCCAATGAATTCGTCATCGGCTCGGGGCGCGACGCGCTGCTGTGCCGCCACAAGGCGGGACGCCGCAAACTTTCGAAGCGCGATCAACTGACGCTGGAGTGGGCCGGAGTCTATCGCCACTACCATGCGGCCTTCATGCGGACCGTCATCATCGGCAAGCCTTCGAAGCAGCATCTCGCCATGGATCAAGCCGCGCGCGAGGCGCTGGCGGAGGTGGAGATAAAGCTTAGACCGGGTCACACGGCGGGGGAGGTGTTCGAGGCCCATGCGAGGGTGATGGATTCACACGGCATGGAAAAACACCGGCTCAATGCCTGCGGCTATTCGCTGGGGGCCAAGTTCACGCCGAGCTGGATGGATGCGCCGATGTTCTATAGCGGCAATCCCCATCCCATCGAGCCCGGCATGGTGTTTTTCGCCCATATGATCATGATGGATTCGGACAGCGGCTGGGCCTTCTGCCTGGGGCGCACGTATATTGTCGGCGAGAAAAAACCGGAACCGGTTTCCCGCCACTCGCTGGATATGATAATCCGATAGGCATGACACCGGCCACAGCCATCGCTTCCTGGCACCGCGGTATTTTGGCGGGGCTGTTTGCCCTGTTGCTGGCGGCGTGTTCGACTGGCAATCAGCTCGGCGACGCCCCACCCATCGTAAAGGGCACGACGCCTCCGCCGGTGACGGTGGCCGAGCTGACCGGCGTTCCTCCGGCCAAGGCCAAGGAATTGAAGGAGGCGCTGGCGTTGGCGGCGGGGCAACACGACATCGGCATCGTGGAAGGGGCTTTGCCCGCCGGCACCTATGCGCTCAATGGAAAATTTCGCGGCGAGGTGCAGGCGGGCGTGGCGCAGATTGCTTACAGCTGGGAATTGCGCGACGACAATGGCGTGCTGCTCGACACGATTGCGGGCAGCGAGGCGGCGGGCCCCGCCACGGGCAAGGATGCCTGGGCCGGGGTTACGCCCGCGGTGCTGCAGGTGATCGCGGAGGCGACGTCTCGAGGGGTTGCGGTCAAGCTTTCGCAAATGGGATTTGCGACTCGGGTGGGCTCGCTCGTCCTGCCGCCGCCACACACATTCATGGCGGCGGGGCCGGGGGCGGAAAAGGAAATCGATCTCGAGACCCTCAATGGCCCCAGCGCCATTGCGCCGGTGAGCGACACATTGGCCGCAGCAGTGCCCGAGCCCAAAGTTCCGCCGGAGCCCAATGGCGATACATCCGGCAGAACGGAAATCAGAGTGGTGGCGGTCGTTACGGTTAAGGGCTCGCCCGGAGCCGGCAATGGCGAACTCACGCAAGCGATGCGGCGCACGCTGCAGGCCGCGGGCTGGCCCGTTGTCAACAAGCCCCGCGCCGATGCTTTGGTGATCAGAG
>JBGTNZ010000315.1:0-7946 GCA_041742805.1 Aestuariivirga sp. | reverse complement strand
GGCCTGAATGCCATATGAGGAAGACATGGACCCGAAGATGAAACAGCGGCTGGAGGCAGTGTTGGCGAGTTATGGCGGCGATCCCGCGCGCTGGCCTGCTGCCGAACGCGCCGTGTTGCAGCCGCATCTCGAAGCGGCGGGTGAGGCGCTGGACGAAGCCCGGTTCATCGACCGACTGCTTGACCTCGCCGGGACGCCCACGCTTGCTGCTGGCCTGGAGAGCAGGCTGATGGCGCGGATCGGGCGAGGGGCACCCGCCCGGTTTCGGCTGGGCTGGACCGCGGCGTTGCCGCTTGCGGCATCGTTGGCCCTCGGCATTTATCTGGGGGCCATGGGCGCGCTCGACAGCCTGCTTCCCGCGGTGGTGACCGACGAAATCGCGAGCCGTGAGGAGGACGACAGCAGTGGCGTGACCGAAGCCATCGATTATTCCGGAGATCAAATATCATGACCGAAACCGCGCCAGTCGAGCAGCCCACGGGCCGCCGCTGGACATGGTGGCAGGTGTTGCTGATCGTTTCGCTGGCCCTGAACATTTTTGTCGGTGCCGCCGCCGCGGCCCGTTTCTTTTATCATCATCCATCGGAGCGGATGACCAGCGTGAGCTATCTGCACCTGGTTCCGCGAAAATTTTTCGCCGATGTCGGCCGCGCGCGCCGCGACGAATTGCTGGCCCATGTCAAGCAGTACCGCGAGCGCTTCCGCGAGGGACATCAGAAATCGCGGCAAGTGGCGGAGAACCTGGCGGATGCCCTCGACGCATCACCCTATGATGAGGCCCGCGTACGCGTGGCGTTGGCGGAATTCACCGCCAATGGCGTGGACCAGATCGGCACCGGCGCCAAAGCGGCGCAGGATTTTATCGCCCGTCTCAGCCCCGAGGAGAGAGTCCTGCTCGCCCAGCGCATCCGCGAGCGCGCCAAGGGCTGAAGAAAGAAGTAGCTGAATTGTCCTCGCCCCGCGTGAGCGGGAGAGGACAGGGGCCCATTGCGAAGCAATGGGAAAGGAGAGGGGCCAACGGATTAACTTTGGCGGTCTGTTGTTGCCAGCCAGGCGCTTTGCGCGCGAAACATGCATGAACATCCGTTGGCCCCTCTCCTACCCCATCGCGTGCCGCGATGGGTCCCCTTCCTCTCCCCGCTCGCGCGGGGCGAGGACATTAGGCAGCCGCTATCGCCTCGGCTTCGCGGGGGAGGTGGACGGTGACTTCGGTGCCGTTGCCTATGGCGCTGCGGATTTCGAGGCTGCCGCCGTGCAGTTCGATCAAGGATTTCGAAATCGCGAGGCCCAGGCCCGAACCGCCCTTGGTTTTGGTGAACTGGTTTTCCACCTGCTCGAAGGGCCGCCCCAGCTTATCGATGTCGCGGGCCGGAATGCCGATGCCGGTATCGGCGATGCGGATGGTGACCCAGCCTTCCTCTTCCGTTGCGGTGATCTTGACCCTGCCGCCTTCGGGCGTGAACTTCACCGCGTTTGAAAGCAGATTGATGAACACTTGCTTGAGCGCGCGCCGGTCGGCGATAACCTCTATTGAATTGGGAATGTCGCGCTCGACCGTCACCTTGCCTTCGTAGGCACGCGGGCCCACGAGACGCATGATCTCCTCGAAGATGCCGCTGAGCTGGCCCACCTCCGTCTCAAGCTGCACGCGGCCCGCTTCGATCTTCGACATGTCGAGAATATCGTTGATGACATCGAGAAGGAATTGCCCGCTCCGGTGAATGTCGCGTGAATATTCATTGTATTTCTCGGCGCCCAGGGGGCCGAACATCTGCTCCTGCATGACCTCGCTGAAGCCGATGATGGCATTGAGCGGCGTCCGCAATTCGTGACTCATGTTGGCGAGGAATTCCGATTTGGAGCGGTTCGCCGCTTCGGCTCGGGTTTTCTCGCGGGCATATTTATCGGCAAGATCGGCGAGGCGCTGGGACTGTTGATCGGCGAGGAGGCGCTCTTTCTGCAAATCGCGCACCGTCACCATCAATTCGCGTTCGGAGAGCAGCAGCCGCTCCTCCTGTTTCTTGAGCGCGGTGATGTTCGTGCCCACCGAAACAAAACCGCCGTCCTTGGTGCGCCGCTCGTTGATCTGCAGCCAGCGCCGATCGCCCAACTGCACTTCGAAGGATTTGCCGTCCGCCGCATCGCCGCTGGCGACATTGACGCGCTGGCGGACGACGGGTTCCTTGGCCGCCCTGGTCACCTCTTCATAATGCGTGCCCGGAATGCAGACCGCGGCGGGGAGCGAGTGGAACTGCTGATATTTGGAATTGCACAGCACCAGCCGGTTGTCGGCATCCCACAACACGAAGGCCTCTGAAATATTTTCGATGGCGTCCTTGAGGCGAAGCTCCGCCTCCATGTTGAGCTGGTCGGTTTGCTTCTGCTGGGTGATGTCGAAGACGATGCCGATCAAATGCTGCTCGTCGGCTGTTTCGCCGGGCGCCAGTGCCGCGCGGGCGCGGAGCCACACCCAGTGGCCGTCCTCGTGGCGCATGCGAAACTCCCGGTCGAAGACCGCAAGTTCGCCCCGCAAAAGACTTTCGATGACCTGCTCGAGCTGCGCGTCATCGGGATGGAGGCGGTTCGCCACTTCGCCGAAATTGAGAAAGTCGCCCTTCACCGGGAGGCCCAGGATTTCGAACATCGACTTTGACCAGAAGATCATGCCCTTCGACACATCCCAATCCCACATGCCGCACTGGCCCCGGTCGAGCGCCTTGTCGAGGCGCGTGGTGGCGACAGTTAAAACCTGATCGGCCTCGGCGGCCTTGCCCGCCTGCCAGTGGAAGGCGCCGCCCAGCATCATCAACACCAGCACGGTGACCATGAACAGCATTTCAACGCGGGTGACGCTGGCGCGCCATGCAGCCAGAATATCGGGCCTCTTCTGGATGACGACGAGGCTGCCCGGATAGCTGCCCAGCGCATGGATGCCGACATAGGCTTGCTCGCCCGATGCGAGCTTGAGGGCCGTGGGGCCGGAATCATCGATTGCCATGCCGGTGACGAAACTCGCGGAGAGAACCTCCGCGATATTGCGTCCTTCGAGCCCCGCCGTTTGGGGAAGGCTGGCAACGAACTGGCCGCTTGCATCGGCGACCCCGAGAATGCGCGCTTCGGCGCGGGCATCGGGTGGCGTCATCTGTTGCAGCAGATCGAAATTCATCGGAGGCGCCGTCAGACCGTTTGTCAGGGGCGCATCGAAGGCCACGCGGATGTTCTGGGCGACGATGCGGCCATAGAGGCGGGTGAGGCGGTTCTGCTCCTGCAGATGCGCTTCCCGGTTTTGCACCAGTTGCTGGAACAGCGAGCTTCCGAGCGACAGGAGGAAAAGTACGATGAGCCCCATGATGATGCGGCGCAGGGATTTCTCCGGGATGGCAAGCCGCAACCGTTGTGGCAGCGGCGCGGGCAGCCGGAGCGACCTTTCCCTGAAAAACAGTTCGCCGATTAGGGTTTTACCCAAGGATGTTCCCGTTCCATGGTTTACGCCGCCCCTAAGGGGACGGAACCGAAATGAACACGAACATACGCCGTTCCCGAATCAGGGGCTATTGATTCGTAAGTGGAACGATTTGTCCAGAGGCGGTCCTGTATCAGGATTCATCCCCCAATCGTCATTTCAGCGCAAGCTGGAATCCAGCTTTCTACGCCAAGATATTGATTTTCCGGTTGAAGCGGGATTCCAGCTTGCGCTGGAATGACGGGAGGAGGGTCAGGACGCGGGAGATGCGGCGATGCGCGACACGATCTCGAAGGTGTCCCGCGACAGCTTGGGGGTTGCCAATATTCGCTGGAGCTGGGCTTGAGCGGCGGCGCGGCGCGGCGCATCGAGGATTTGACAGCTGCGAAAGCCCGTGGCCATGCGCGCCGCCACTTGCGGGTTGAAGCCGTCGAGCTTTATCACGGCATCGGCCACCACGCGGTAGCCCTCGCCGCCGGCGGCGTTGAAACCCGCCACATTCCCCGTGGTGAAACCGCCGATGAGCGCATAAACGCGGTTCGGCGTGCCATAGGTGAAGGCGGGATGCTCGAGGAGCCGTTCCACCCGCGCTGCCGCGTTCGCGTCCTTCGCCTGGGCCTGCAACATGAACCATTTGTCGACCAGAAGATGATCCGCGGAATGGCGCGTGAAAAACGCTTCCAGCGCCGTCTCCCGTTCCGGCGTCTCGACCTGAGCGAGCGCACTCAACGCCCCGATCTCCGCCGTCATGCTATGGGGCTTTGCCAGTTCTTCCAGCACCAGAGCAACGCCCTTGCCGCGATCGCCCAGCAGGATCATTTGCAAACTCGCATAGCGGAGCGAGCGCCGCGCGGTTCCAGCGGGGTCGGGCACGTAGGGGCCGGTCTCGGCGGTCGTTCTCCAGATATCGTTCAAGACCGCGTCGAGTTGACGGCCCAGAATTGCCCTCACGCCGTCGCGGGCGGCGAGCACCGCATCGGTGTCCACATCCATCTTTATAGCAGCTGCGATATCGGCCTCGGAAGGCAGGCCGAGCATCAGTGCCTTGAACGCATCGTCGATTGAGGGATCGGTCAGGAGTTGCTGCAGAACCGACGCATATGCTTGCGCCCGCTCCACCGGCGGGCTGCCGCTTAAGCTTGCGAGGATCAGTTCGCGGCCCCGCGTTTGCCCCGCCTCCCAGCGATTGAAGCTATCGCGGTCGTGCCCCATCATAAAAAGCTGATCCGCAGCGGAGCTATTAAGCGTCAAATTGACCGGGGCCGAGAAGCTGCGGTTGAGCGAAACCACCGGCTTGCGAGAAATGTTTCGGAACCGAAATGTCTTTTTTGACTCTGTTAGTTCAATTAGCGGCGTATTGAGCGTACCCGTGCCCTCAAGATCCAGAGGCATGTCCTCCCCGTCGGGGCCGATCAGTCCGATTCCCAACGGAATGTGGAGCGGCTGCTTCTGCGCCTGGCCCGGCGTCGGCAAGGTTTTCTGCTCGAGGGTGAGATCGAGCGTTTGCCCTTTTGCGTCGTAGCGGCCTTCCGCCTTAAGCTGGGGAGTGCCTGCCTGCTCATACCAGTGGAAGAACTGGCCAAGGTCGCGCCCCGAGGCATCCGCCATGCAGCGGACGAAATCCTCAACCGTCGCCGCCTCGCCGTCGTGGCGCTCGAAATAAAGATCCATGGCCTTGCGGAACGCCGCCTCGCCGATCAGCGTCTTCATCATGCGGCAAATCTCGGCGCCCTTCTCATAGACGGTGGGCGTGTAGAAATTATTGATCTCGATATAGGAGGAAGGCCTGGCCGGATGCGCGAGTGGCCCGCCGTCCTCCGGAAACTGTCGCGCCCGCAGCGTCTTGACGTCAGCGATGCGCTTGACCGCGCGCGAACGCACATCGGACGTGAACTCCTGATCGCGGAAAACGGTGAGGCCTTCCTTCAGGCACAGCTGGAACCAGTCGCGGCAGGTGATGCGGTTGCCGGTCCAGTTGTGGAAATATTCGTGCGCGATGATCGCTTCGATATTTACATAGTCGGTGTCGGTGGCGGTCGAGGGGAGGGCCAAGATATATTTGTCGTTGAAGACATTGAGACCCTTGTTCTCCATCGCTCCCATGTTGAAGTTGGAGACAGCGACGATGTTGAAGACATCGAGATCGTATTCCCGCCCGAAGGCCTTCTCGTCCCAATCCATGGAAAGTTTGAGCGATGTCATGGCCCAGGCGCAGCGATCCTCCTTGCCTTTCTCGACATAGATGCCGAGCCCAACGGAGCGCCCCGACATGGTTTTGAAAGTGTCGTGGACGGAGGCGAGATCGCCAGCCACCAGCGCGAAAAGATAGCAGGGCTTCGGAAAGGGATCGTCCCACACCGCATAGTGGCGCCCGGTGCCGGGAATATCCCCCGTCTCGCCGGGATTGCCGTTGGATAGAAGGATCGGCATCTCCTGCTTCGGCGCTTCCACGCGCACGCGAAAGCGCGCCATCACATCGGGCCGGTCGTAGAAATAAGTGATGCGGCGAAAGCCTTCGGCCTCGCATTGGGTGCAGTACATGCCGTTCGACATGTAGAGGCCGGAAAGCTCAGTATTGGCGAGCGGGTTGCACCGGTTCACGATCTCAAGCGTAAAAGGCCGCTGCGGAACTTGCGAAATGGTGAGGGCGGAGTCCGATACCGAGAACTCCTCGGCGCTGAGCAGCCTGCTGTCGATTGAAACTGAGAGGAGTTGCAGTTCCTTGCCATCAAGAACGAGCGGCGCATTGGAGTCACCGCTCTCGGGATTGGGGCCCATCGCGAGCCGAGAGAGGACGCGGGTCGCTTCCGGCTCAAGCTGGAAATCGAGATCGGCGCTGTCGATCCGGTAGGGGACTGGCTTGTAATCCTTGAGGTGGATCGTTTGCGGAGTTTCGGTGCGCATGTGCTAGGATTGCCCCTGAATGTGGACGCTTTAGAGACCATGAGCCGCGCCTTTGTCAAAGAACAAGATGATGCGCCAGAGGAGCTGCTGGAGCGCCCAGTCAGTTCCAATCCGAACTTTGTGACCGAGCGTGGCTTGCGCCTGATCGAGGAGGAGCTGGAACGGCTCGGAAAAATCCAGGCGCAGGCCCAAGCGGTCGAGGATAAACCCGCGGTGGCCAGGGCGGCGCGTGATCTTCGCTATTGGCAGCAGCGGCGGGCGACAGCGCAACTGGTGGCGCCGCCGGCGGAGTTGACGGCTGTTGCCTTCGCCACCAGCGTCACCATCCTCCGCGAGGACGGGCGGCGCCAGCGCTTCACCATCGTCGGCGAAGACGAGGCTGACCCCGCCAAGGGGTTGATTGCCTACGTCTCGCCCATGGCCCGTGCGCTCCTCGGCAAGGCCGAAGGCGAATTCGCCGAAGCGCCGGGCGGGGAAGTGGAAATTGTGAAGGTGGAGGCGGTTGCTTCGAATTGAAACGCGCACATTCATTTTTTGTCATTGCCGGATTTATTCCGGCGACCCATTTCTCCGCTGGATAAATCACGCAGGGTTTAGAAATGGGTCCCCGGGACAAGCCCCGGGGATGACAAAGGAAGTAACGCGGCAATGACCGGCCCTAGAACCGCTCGACCCGGAAGGGCGAGAGATCGATGTTGCTCTTGCGGCCCGTTATCAGTTCGCTGAGCAGGCGGCCGGTAGGGGGCCCCCAGGTCAATCCCATGTGGCTGTGGCCGAAACCATACCAGACGTTGGAAAAATGCGTAGCCGGGCCGATCACCGGCAAGGAGTCGGGTGTGCCGGGCCTGCGTCCCATCCACCTTGTCGTTGTGGAGTCGGGTTCGCGCAGTTGCGGGAGGACCATCTTGAACTGCGTCCACAAGGCGTCGGCGCGCGCGTAATTGGGTTCAGCCACCAGCCCCGCGAACTCGTCGGAGCCTGCCAGCCTGAGGCCCATCTCCATGGGCGTGGCAGCTCCCGGCGTGCGGGCATAGGTGATCGAGCGCGACAGGGTGACGCCGGGATTGGGCAGGGTCATATGATAGCCGCGCTCGGCCTCCAGAAGCACGCGGTCGCCGAGCTGCTTGGCCAGCAGATGCGAATAGGCCCCGGCGCAAATGACAAGACGGTCGATCGGATGGGTGGCGCCCGACTTGAATTTCAGTTGCGTAGCAATGCCATCGGCCGTGTCGATGGCGGCAATCTCATCGAGGACGATGCTGCCGCCGTTGCGGGTGATTTCAGCGGCGATGGACTTCACCACCCGCTCCGGGTTTTTGACGAAATACCAGCCGCCGTGAAACGCGCCGCAATGGATGTGCGGTGAAATGGCCGGCTCGATCTCGCGCACTTCATCGCCGGAGAGACGTTTCGCGTCGTAGCCGTAATCCTTCTTAATGGAGCGCTCATGCGCCTCGGCGGCGAACTGCTGTTCATTGTCGTAGAGGCGGAGCGTGTCCTCATAGGTGATGAGATCGGCGGTGCCTGCGGCCTTGAGCAAGGTTTCGAAATCGCTCATCACCCGAAGGCTGAGGCTGGC
>JBGTNZ010000314.1:0-6613 GCA_041742805.1 Aestuariivirga sp. | reverse complement strand
AGCCTTGATCGGGCCATAGGCTGTCTCGCCGATCGTGAGAAATGGCGATTCACCGCGCGTGCCGAGACTGCCCTTGGGGCGATAGACATAAATGAGTCCGGTATTGCCGCTGGGCGTGATCGAGGCTGGCACATAGGCCGGACCCTTGGCGGTACAGCCCGCCAGCAACAGGCCAACAAAGCCCAGCGCGCCGCGCCGCGTCAAACTGCTGTGCATTGTGATTCGCCCCCGCAGGTGCCGCCCGCCGTGGTTTTTTCACGGTAAATGGGCGGCGGCATCGGGGCAAGGATTTTTTCAGGCCGCGGCGCGGGCGTCCTTCAAGGCCATTCTGAAGTGGGGCAGAAGCTCGCCGTTGGTGGCCAGCACATTGCCGGTGTCCATGGGGTTCGCATCGCCGTCGGCGTCGGTCACAAAGCCTCCGGCTTCGCGCACCAGCAAAATGCCAGCTGCGATATCCCATTGCGACAGATCGCGGCAGATGAAAGCGTCGATCCGGCCGGCCGCCAGATAGCAGAGCGCCAGCGCGGAGGATCCGAAACTGCGGATGCCGATGACCTTGCCTTGCAGAATTCCGATCTCGGCGCGCGACAGCGGCAACTCCTTGCCGCCGCGGTTGGGAACCTCGTAGGAAATCAGCGTCTCGTGGATATCGCGGCGGTTGGCAACGCGCAGCCGCTTGTTGTTGAGAAAGGCGCCGGTGCCTTTTTCGGCGATGAATAATTCATCCGTAATCGGATTATAAGTGACGGCCGCAATGATCTCGCCCTTGCGCTCCAAGGCCACATTGAGGGCGAAGGTCGGCAGCGAGTGCATGAAATTGGTGGTTCCGTCGATGGGATCGATGATGAAGCGGTGTTCGGGATCGGTGCCTTTCACCACACCCGTCTCCTCGGTGAGGAAGGAATAACCCGGGCGGGCCTTGCCCAGCTCCTCGCGCAGCACCTTGTCGCAGCGCCTGTCGGCGGCGGTCACATAATCGCCCGGCCCTTTAAGCGAAACCTGCAGATGACTCAATTCGCCAAAATCGCGCTGCACGCCCCGCGCCGCCTTGCGGACAGCAGCGATCATTACGGACATTGCGGGAGTGGCGGCCACGGGGAAGTTCCTTTGCTTGGGTTGGAAGCGGAGATAGCAAGCCGCTGCCAGCGTGGCTAGCGTGTCGGGACTGGGAGCGCCATGCCGCAATCCGACCGGCATTGGAAGTGCGGCTCGGACAGTCTGGCGCGATGGCCATCGCCAGCAAACGGCACATCGGCATCGCGTCTCTGGTGGTGGGTATTCTCATCTTCTCCACCCAGGATGCCATCCTTAAGGCCTTGAGCGGCGATTATGCCGTGACGCAAGCAATCGTCGTGCGCTGCCTCGTGGCTTCGCCCATCCTGTTGTGTTTGGTTCATTTCAAAGGCGGCCTCCGGCTGATCGCATCGCGCCAGCTGCCGGCCATGTCGCTCCGTGGACTGATCCTGCTGGTTGCCTACACCACGTATTACATTGCGTTTCCGGCGCTGCCGCTGGCTGTCGTTGTCGCTCTCTTCTTTACAGCGCCGCTTTTCATCACGGTATTTGCCGCTATCTTTCTGGGCGAGCAGGTCGGCTGGCGGGCCGGTGCCGCGGTTGGCATCGGGTTTACCGGGGTGGTGATTATGACCGCTCCCGGATTTGGGAAATTTGAGCCTGCGTTCTTGCTGCCGCTGGTGAGCGCCTGCACCTATGCCATCGCCCAAGTGCTGGCACGCAAGCTTGGCGTTTCGGAACCCGCTTCCGTGATGACCTTTTATCAGAACGGGGTCTATCTCCTGGGCGCCACGTTGATCGCCGCTCTGTTCCATGGGCTGGGCTTAACCAGCGCCGTGCATCCCAGCCTTGATTTCCTGGTCCGGCCCTGGGTGATTCCCACTCTCCTTGATTTGGGGCTGATGGGCGCCTGCGGCGTCATCGCGGCCATTGCCTCGACGCTTCTGACCCACGCCTACCGGATGGCGGAAGCCAATCTCATTACCGTGTTCGAATATACGGGCCTGATCTGGGCGCCGCTTTGGGGGTTTCTCTTTTTCGCGGAGACGCCGGGGCCGAGGGTCTTGGCTGGCGCTCTTCTCATCATATGCGCCGGACTCCTGGTGGCGCTTAAGACGCCTGCCGCCGCCGCAGCAAGATAGCTAGCGGGCCGAATTTCTCTGTCAATTGCACTGATTTCGAGCTTTTATAGGTCATGACAATGTGGCGACCTGACCTCACGCTGATCCGGCGGCCAGCTTATCTCTCGCTGGCCGAACAGATGGCCCGGGCGATCCATGATGGGCGGCTCGGACAGGGTTCGCGGCTGCCGACGCATCGCCGTATGGCCGACGATCTGGCGCTCTCGGTGCAGACTGTGAGCCGGGCCTATGAGGAACTGATCCGGCGCGGATTGATTTCGGGCGAGGTGGGGCGCGGCAGTTTTGTGCGAGAGCAACGGCGCGAACCGGACCCGCCCTATCTGCCTGAGCGGCTCGGGGAGGTGATCGATCTTTCGATCCTGAAGCCGGTCATTGAACCCATGCATCTGGAAAAGATGAAACAGGCTCTCCGCTGGCTCTCAGAAAACCTACCGCCGAGTTCGGCGCTTTCATTCCGGCCAAATGTGGTTTTCCCGCGCCACCGGGCGGTCGGCGTCGAGTGGCTGAAAAAATGCGGGCTGGACGTTTCGGCGCAAAATATCAGCCTGACAAACGGAGCTACCGCAGGCATGACCGTGGCGCTGATGAGTGTCGCGCCTCCGGGATCGGCTATCGCCACCGAAGCGATCGGCCATCACACGCTCATCCCGCTGGCAAGCTATCTCGGGTTTACGCTTGAAGGCCTGGCAATCGACGGGGAGGGGCTCCTTCCGGATGCGCTCGATGAGGCCTGCCGCCGTTCGCCCATACGCGCCGTTTTCATACAGCCCTCCGTCATCAACCCGACAGCGACGCTGATGAGCGCCGGCAGGCGCGAAGCCATTGCCGCCGTCGCGCGCAAGCATGATATCGCGATTATCGAAAATGACGGCTTGGGGCCGCTGGTGGAAAAACGCGCGCCACCCATCGCAGCATTTGCGCCGGAACGCACGCTCTATGTGACGAGCTTCACCAAGGTCACGGTGCCGGGTTTGCGCATCGGCTATCTGGCGGCGCCAGATCGGTATGCGGCGGCGGTGGCCAACCGTCATCTGGTGGCCAACTGGATGGCGACGCCCCTGGTGGCGGAAATCGCCTCCAAATGGGTAAGCGACGGCACCGCCCTGGAGCTTGTGGAATGGCAACGGAAAGCACTGCGCCGAAGGTTGGCGATTGCCGCGGAAGTTCTCGGCGATGTGCCATATCGCTCGCATGCGGATGGATTGCATGTATGGCTGCCGTTGCCGGGACAGCAGACCGAGGAAAGTTTCGTGGCCCAGGCGCGGCTCCGGGGAGTTGCCATAGCGCCCGGGGGATCGTTCCGGATTTCGCAAGCGCCATGGCGGCCCGCCGTCAGGATTTCGCTTGGCTCGACAACTGAAAGCGAGTTGCGCGCGGGCCTTGGCGTGGTGGCCAAATTGTTTCAGGGAGAACCGGAGCATTTGCTGCTGGCGATCTAGTGCGTGTAAATTGTAATGATATTATTTCGCGATTGACATGATTTCCGTATCTCCGCATCATCCCGCTTCATTCACTCATCAAGTGAGCCTGAATGCCGGCACCCGCCATCAAGGTTGACAACATCAGCAAGAGTTTTGGTGCCTTCAGGGTGCTGGACGGGCTGTCATTGGAAGTGATGCCGCGCGAAAAGCTGGCCCTGATCGGGCCTTCGGGATCGGGCAAAACCACTATCCTCCGCATTCTCATGACGCTTGAAGGAATTGACGACGGCCATATCCAGGTGGATGGCGAGCACCTTTATCACATGGAGCGCAACGGCCAATTGGTGAGCGCGGATGAGCGGCACCTGGCGCGAATGCGGCAAAAGATCGGCATGGTGTTCCAGCTCTTCAACCTGTTCCCGCATAAATCGGTGATCGAGAATGTGACGCTGGCGCCGATCCTGACCAAGGGCATGAAGCGATCCGACGCCGAGAAGAAGGCGATGGAACTGCTCGACATGGTTGGCATGGCGGACAAGGCGAAGGCGATGCCGTCGCAGCTTTCCGGCGGCCAGAAGCAACGCGTCGCCATCGCCCGCGCTCTGGCGCTTTCTCCCAAGATCATGCTGTTCGACGAAGTGACCTCGGCGCTCGATCCGGAACTGGTCGAGGAAGTTCTGAACGTGATGCGGAAGCTCGCGTCCGAGACCGACATGACCATGCTTCTGGTCACCCATGAAATGGGCTTCGCCAGCGATTTTGCCGACCGCGTGCTGTTTTTCGACCGTGGCCGGATCATCGAAGAAGGCAAGCCCAATGAAATATTCAGGCATCCGAAGCAGGAGCGCACTCAGGCGTTCCTGAAAAAGATCATAGCGGCTGGACATCGTGTCTGACTGCCATGGGGCGCGGCGATTTCGCCGCAAACAAAAGAGAAAATGGGAGAGTGAACATGAACAGGATTTTTGCCGCTGCTGCCGGTATTGCCTTGCTGGCTTCGTCGGGTGCTACCGCCCCGGCGTTCGCAGACAAACTCGATGATCTGAAGGCGCAAGGGTTCGCCCGCGTCGCCATCGCCAATGAGCCGCCGTTCACAGCGGTAGGCGCTGACGGCAAGGTTTCGGGTGCGGCCCCCGACGTTGCCCGCGAGATTTTCAAGCGCCTTGGCGTTGCGGATATCGCTGCCTCGATTTCAGAATATGGCGCGATGATTCCTGGCTTGCAGGCTGGACGCCACGATGCGGTGACCGCCGGCCTTTTCATGAAGCCGGAACGCTGCTCCGCGGTTGCCTATTCGGAGCCGATCCTTTGCGATGCCGAAGCCTTCCTGTTGAAGAAGGGCAATCCCAAGGGCTTCAAGAGTTACGCCGATATCGCCAAGGACGAAACCGGCACGGTTGGAGCACCCGGCGGCGGCACTGAAGAAAAGCTGGCGCTAGAAGCCGGCGTGCCGCGCGAGCGCGTGATCGTTGTGCCAGACGGCCAAAGCGGCCTCAAGATGGTGCAGGATGGCCGCATCGACGCCTATTCGCTGCCGGTGCTTTCGATCAACGATTTGATGACGAAAGCCAACGATGCGACTCTTGAAGTTGTGGCCCCGGTCGAAGGCGCTCCGGTCTACTGCGACGGTACTGCATTCAAGAAGGGCGATGAAGCCTTGCGCGATGCCTATGATGTCGAGCTTGCCAAGATGAAGGAGTCGGGCGAGTTCGCCAAGATCATCGAGCCCTACGGCTTCTCGGCGGCAGCGGCGATGTCGACAAGCCGGGAAAAGCTCTGCCCGGGATCGTAAACTCTGATTTCCGTTTCGTCATTCCGGCGCAAGCCGGAATCCATGATTGCCATGGACCCCGGCTTTCGCCGGGGTGACGAACGAGAGACAACTGATATGCAATGATCGACTGGTCCGGATACATAGGCCTGATCCTTGACGGCGCGCTGGTGACGATCCAGCTTACACTACTGGGATCGGTGCTGGCGCTGGTCATGTCGTTTCTTGCGGGGCTCGGGCGCCTATCGCGGCACGCAGCTTTCCGCGCCCTGGCTACCGCCTATATCGAATTCTTTCGCGGCACCTCGATTTTTGTGCAGCTGTTCTGGGCTTATTTCGTTCTGCCGTTTTTCGGCATCACCTTGACGCCATTGCAAGCGGGCGTGTTGGCGCTCGGGCTCAATGTCGGCGCTTATGGCGCTGAAGTGGTGCGGGGTGCAGTCAAATCGATTGGGCGCGAGCAGCATGAAGCCTGCATCGCGCTCAATTTCAACCGCTGGCAGTCGATGCGCCACATTATTCTCCCCCAGGCGCTGCTGCTCATGCTGCCGACGTTTGGCAACAATGCAATTGAGTTGCTGAAGGCGACCGCTGTCGTTTCACTGATCTCGCTCACCGACATGACGTTTCAGGCGCAGGTGGTGCGGGCGCAGACGGGCAATACGCTGGTGCCGTTCAGCACCATTCTCATTCTCTATTTCGCCATGGCCTGCGTCATCTCCTATGGGGTGCGTGGGCTCGAGCGCCGCATGGCGCGGGGCCTCGACGGGGTCAGGGCCTAATCATGGAGTGGGACTGGAATTTCGTCCGGCAGATTTTCCCAACCCTTGTCGAAGGCGTGAAGATCACAATTCTTGCGACTGTGCTCGGCTCCATATTGGCGGCAGTCGTGGGACTCGGCATTGCGTTGCTGCGGCGTTCGCCCAACCTGCTAATTTCACGTCCTGTTGGTTTTGTGGCTGAGTTCATTCGCGGAACGCCGCTCCTCGTGCAGCTCTATTTCATCTTTTATGTGCTGCCTGATGCCGGGATCACGCTTTCGCCGCTGGTTGCCGGCGTGATCGGGCTTGGGCTGCACTACGGCACCTATACAGCCGAGGTCTATCGCGCCGGCATCGACAATGTGCCGCGCGGCCAGTGGGAGGCGGCCAAGGCCTGCAACCTCTCGACCGGCCAGACATGGCGCCACATCGTTCTGCCGCAGGCGATCGCGCCGATGATCCCGGCCTTGGCGAACTATCTCATCGCCATGTTCAAGGAGACGC
>JBGTNZ010000313.1:0-3065 GCA_041742805.1 Aestuariivirga sp. | reverse complement strand
GAGTTCGCCTAACACCTCGTGCGCGGTCTTCTGCATAATCTTAGCGCGGGGATCGTAGTTCTTGTAAATACGGTGGCCGAAACCCATGAGCCTGATGTGCGTGCTCTTGTCTTTCACCTTGGCGATAAAGTCTCCCACCTTTGCGGGATCGCCGATCTGCGTCAGCATTTCCAGCGCCGCCTCATTGGCGCCGCCATGGGCCGGGCCCCACAGGCAGGCAATGCCCGCCGCGATGCAGGCGAAGGGGTTGGCGCCGGAGGAACCCGCAAGACGCACCGTTGAGGTCGAGGCGTTCTGCTCATGGTCGGCGTGCAGAATGAAAATCTTGTCCATGGCACGCGCCAGTATGGGATTGACCGCATAGTCCTCGCACGGCACGGCAAAGCACATGCGCAGGAAATTGGCTGCATAGGAGAGATCGTTCTGCGGATAAACGAAAGGCTGGCCGATATGATATTTGTACGTCATGGCCGCGATCGTCGGCAGCTTGGCGATCATCCGGCGCGAGGCGATTTCGCGCTGCTTCGGATCGTTGATGTCGGTTGAATCATGATAGAAGGCCGAGAGGGCGCCCACCACCGCCACCATCACCGCCATGGGGTGTGCGTCGCGGCGGAAGCCCTGGAAGAGGCGCGCCATCTGCTCATGGATCATGGTGTGATGGGTGATCGCATGCTCGAATTCGCGCCGCTGCGACGGCGTCGGTAGGTCGCCGTAATAGAGCAGGTAGCAGGTCTCGATGAAGTCGCCCTGTTCGGCCAGTTGCTCGATGGGATAGCCACGATAGAGGAGCACGCCCTCATCGCCATCGATATAGGTAATCTGCGACTCGCAGGAGGCGGTGGAGTTAAAGCCTGGATCGTAGGTGAAGACCTTGGCATCGCCATAGAGCTTGTGGATATCGACCACATCGGGACCAAGGGTCCCCGGCCTAATGGGGAGGTCCAGCGAAGTTTCGCCGATCTTCAGGGTCGCCGTTTTATTCGCCATGCCGGTGTTCCTTTGTGGCCTTCATCTATTGCACTGCAACAATAGAACGTCAAACTAGCTGACCTGATCCTTCAGCCGCGCGAGCGACTCCTCTTTGCCGAGAACCTCCAGCACATCGAAAATACCGGGCGAAACCGTCGTACCGGTAAGTGCTGCCCGCAGCGGCTGGGCGAGCTTGCCGAGTTTAACTCCTGCGGCGTCCGCGTGGGACTTTACAGCCGCCTCAAGCGGGGCAGCATTCCAACTCCCAGCGGAGATCAGAACGGGGATCAATCGCTCCAGCACCGAGGCACCGCCATCGGCGATAATCTGGCGGGCCTTTTCATCCATGGCCAGTGGCCGCACCGCAAACAGGAATTGTGCCCCCTTCAGCAGTTCCACCAGCGTCTTGGCGCGCTCTTTCAAACCCGGCATGGCCCTGAGAAGTTTGGCCTTCATAGTTTCGTCAATCGCCGCGAGGATAGCTGGGCCGCCCTCAAGAAAGGGCAGGAAATTCAGAAATTGGTCCAGCAATTTCTCATCGGCCGTGTGGCGGATATAGTGGCCGTTGAGGTTTTCCAATTTGGCGAAGTCAAAGCGGGCAGGGGACCTTCCCACGAATTCTAATCCAAACCATTCGACCAATTCGTCGGTGGTAAAAATCTCATCGTCGCCGTGGCTCCAGCCCAGGCGCGCAAGATAATTGCGCAACGCTTCGGGCAGATAGCCCATAGCGCGATAGGCTTCGACGCCCAATGCGCCATGGCGCTTCGACAGCTTGGCGCCATCGGGGCCATGGATCAGTGGGATATGCGCCATTTCTGGCACGTCCCAGGCTGCGGCGTTATAGATTTGAATTTGCCGGGCCGCGTTTGTTAGGTGATCCACGCCGCGGATGATGTGCGTGATGCCCATGTCGTGATCGTCCACCACCACTGAAAGATTATAGGTGGGGTTGCCGTCCGAGCGCAGGATGATGAGGTCGTCGAGGTCCTTATTGGCGAAAACCACGCGGCCCTGCACCTGATCGTCGACAATGGTTTCGCCAACATCGGGCGACTTGAAGCGGATCACGGGCTTTATCCCGGAGGGAGCTTCGTCAGGGTCGCGGTTGCGCCAGGTTCCATCATAACGGACGGGACGCTTCTCAGCCTCCGCCTTGGCGCGCATCGCTTCAAGCTCCTGCGGCGAGCAATAGCAGCGGTACGCCGCGTCGCGTTCCAGGAGTTCCTCTACCACCTTACGGTGCCGCTCCACCCGGCCATATTGCGAGACGGCCTCTCCCTCCCAATCGAGTCCGAGCCATGTCAGGCCATCAAGAATTGCATCGACGGCTGGAGCCGTCGAGCGTTCCCGATCGGTGTCCTCGATGCGGAGCAACATCTTGCCGCCGTGGCGGCGGGCATAGGCCCAGTTGAACAGCGCCGTGCGGGCGCCGCCGATATGCAGGTAGCCCGTGGGCGAGGGCGCGAAGCGCGTGATGACGGGCGATGACATAACCGCCGTACTCCGTATATGCTTGGATTAAAGGAATGGGGCAGGGCGGATTAGCACAGAGCCGGCCTGGGTGTAAGGGGAACCCATGGTTGCCGAAACGTGGGGAACCGTAGACGAAGTATCGCGCAAGCCTAGCCTGCGAGACTGGCTCAGCACGGCGGTCGAAGCGCAACAGGGGCGCAGCCTGCTATGGGCGCCAATTGCGCTGACTTTTGGAATTTGGGGATACTTCGGCCTGGCGCGCGAGCCCTCATGGATCGTGCTCGGGCCCTTGGCAGCCGCTGCGGCATTGCTGTTCTGGATGAGCCGCTCACGGCCCGTGCTTGTCCTCGTAGCGCTGGTCGTCGTGGGATTTGTGTTCGCCAAGGCCAAGGTGGATTTCGTGGCCGCACCCGCCTTGCGCGGCACTACGCCGCCGCTTCTCCTCACGGGGACCGTGGAGGACCACTCGCCCAGCGGCCCGGGGCGGCAAGTCATCATTCTCGGCGTCGATGCCATCGAGAACATGGCGCCTGCCGCTTTGCCGCGCCGCTTGCGCCTGACGGGCTCACTGAAACAGGGCAGACCCACGATCGGCGCGCGCATCGCGGTCACGGCGA
>JBGTNZ010000312.1:0-4238 GCA_041742805.1 Aestuariivirga sp. | reverse complement strand
CCTCGGTCTGTTGTCGTTTAACCTCGGCCTCGAGACAGTGGCGGCGCAAACAAAACAGCCGGCGCAGAAGCAATTTGGCCCGCGGGCCAACGCGAAAGGAGCCCAGGCAGCGCCCGCCGCCGAAGTGGTGGCGACCCATGGTGCATGGAAGATCCAGTGCGAAACCGGCAAGGCGGCGGCCGAAGGACAGGCACCTCCCGCGCGCCAATGCGGCATGGTGCAGGGAGCCCAGAACGAGAAAAACCCAAAGGCCGGGCTGACACTCGTCATCGTGAAGACCAAGCAGGCTGAGAAAGAAGTGACCATGATGCGCGTCATGGCGCCCATCGGCGTGTTCCTGCCGACCGGCGTGGCGCTTGAGATCGATGGCGCCGCTGTGGGCCGCGTGCCGTTTACCCGTTGCTTGCCGCAGATCTGCATTGCCTTTGCCGAGGCCTCGCCGGAAACACTGGTGAAGCTCCAGAAGGGCACTGAGGCCAATTTCATTGTATATGAAGCCCCGGGCATTGGCCTCCCCATGAAAATGTCGCTCGAAGGCTTTTCCGCAGGACTGGCAGCGCTCGACAAGCTTTAACCCCCGGCACTGGTAGGAGCGGCTGGCGCAGCCTATCTTGGGCGCAACCCTCGCCCGAGAAGGAGCCCCCGCCGCGTGACCGCAACCACAAGCATTTCGCTTCTCGACAATACGGCCTTGAGCCGGGACCGGGCTTTGGCAATCGTTTCGGAGACTCTGCATAAGGCCGATGACGGCGAATTGTTTCTCGAGCGCCGCCAGACCGAGAGCCTCGTCTATGACGACGGCAAGCTGAAGGCCGCAAGCTTCGATGAATCGCAAGGCTTCGGACTTCGCGCCGTCAGCGGCGAGACGTCGGCCTATGCCCACGCCACTGAATTTTCCGAGTCGGCGCTGAAGCGGGCGGCGGAGGTCTGCGCCACCGTCACCCGCGGCGGCAAGGGAGGGACGGCAGCGCTTTCGCCGCCGCGCAGCAACGCCAAGCTTTACGCCGACACAAATCCAGCGGCGGCATTGGCGTTTTCCCAGAAGATCGATCTCCTGCAGAAGGCCGACAGCTTCGCGCGAGCACTTGACCCCCGCGTGCAACAAGTGTCGGTATCGCTCGCCAGCGACTGGCAGGCCATCGAAATTATTCGCGCCGACGGCAGCACCTACCGCGACGTGCGTCCCCTGGTGCGCTTCAACATCTCCGTGGTGTCGTCGAATGGCAAGGAGCAAGGCCAGGGCAGTCATGGGCTCGGCGGCCGTGGCGAGCCGCTCGGTTATCTGACGGAAGACAAATGGCAGGACGCGGCGCGCGAGGCGCTGCGCCAGAGTCTCGTTTCACTCGAAGCGAAACCGGCGCCCGCGGGTGAAATGGATGTGCTGCTCGGTCCCGGCTGGCCCGGCATCCTGCTGCATGAAGCCGTGGGCCACGGGCTTGAAGGCGATTTCAACCGCAAGAAAACCTCGGCCTTCGCTGGCCTCATGGGCCAGCGCATCGCATCCAAGGGTGTCACCATCGTCGATGACGGCACGCTGCCAAACCGTCGCGGCTCGATCAGCATCGACGATGAGGGCACGCCTTCCAATTGCACCACGCTGATCGAGGACGGCATTCTCGTGGGCCTCATTCAGGATCGACTTAATGCCCGCCTCATGGGTGTCGCTCCTACCGGCAACGGCAGGCGTGAGTCGTTTGCCCATGCGCCCATGCCGCGCATGACCAACACCTACATGCTTTCGGGCGACAAGAACCCCGAAGAGATTCAGAAATCCATCAAACGCGGCCTTTATGCCAAATCCTTCGGCGGCGGTCAGGTGGACATCACCTCCGGCAAATTCGTGTTCTCCTGCACCGAGGCCTATCTCATCGAGGATGGCCGGATCACCTCGCCGGTCAAGGGTGCAACCCTCATTGGTTCCGGCGCCGACGCCCTCACGCGAATTTCCATGGTGGGCAACGACATGGCTCTCGATCCGGGCGTTGGCACCTGCGGCAAGCAGGGACAGGGCGTTCCCGTCGGCGTCGGCCAGCCGACATTGCGGATCGACCGGCTTACGGTAGGTGGAACCGCGGCCTGATCCATGTCGCCCCGGCTCGTTCTCTTTGATCTCGATTACGTGCTGTGCCGCTATGACCTCGGTTGCAGGCTTCGAGCGTTATCGCGCCTGTCGGGCAAACGTCCTCGGGACATTCGCGCTGCCGTTTGGGATTCAGGTTTTGAGGACGAATCCGATGCCGGTGGCTTCACTGATCCACAGAGCTATCTTTCAGAATTCGGGAAGCGCATCGAACATCCCATTACTTGTAGCGAATGGATCGCCGCCCGCCGGGAATCGATGACGCCATATCTCGAAGTGCTGGAACTGGCACAACGCATCGCGGAGCGGGCGAGGATCGCGATCTACACAAACAACGGGCCTTTGCTGAAGCTTCATCTTCGCGAACTCTTTCCCGAAGCCGCTGCGATCTTCGCGGAATGCTACTGTTCTTATGAGCTCGGCACCAAGAAGCCAGACCCTAATAGTTTCACCCACTTGCTGCGAATGCTTGATGTTCTGCCGCAAGATGCCTGGTTCATCGACGACAAGCTTTCAAATGTGGAAGGGGCCCGCATGGCGGGGCTGATCGGGCATCATTTCCGGTCTTACGATATGTTCGCCGCCGATGCCAAGGCGCTGGGGCTGATCGAGTGACCGAAGCCCGCTTCGTCACCGGCTCCACCATGCGCCATGTGGTGATCATGACATTCACCGGAGCGCTCGGACTGATGGCGCTGTTCCTCGTCGATCTCGCCGATTTGTTTTTCCTCAGCCTGCTGAACCAGACGGAAATCACAGCAGCCGTGGGCTATGCCGGCACCATCGTCTTCGCAAACCTGTCGATCAGCATCGGCAGCGGCATCGCCGCGGCGGCGCTGGTTGCCCGCAATCTCGGCGCGGGCCAGCCGGACCGGGCCCGCGATTTCGCCACCAGCTCGCTGATGTTCTCGCTTCTCATCTCGGCGGCCACGACCGTTATTATCGCGGTCGCCTCACACTGGCTGCTCGATCTCCTCGGCGCCAAGGGCGAGGCCAAACATCTGGCGCTGCTTTTCATCTGGACCTTGACGCCGGGCTATGTGCTGCTGGCGGGCGCGGTGTGCTGTTCCTTCATCCTGCGGGGATTGGGCGATCCGAAGCGGGCCATGTACATCACGCTCGCGGCGGCGATCGTCACAGCACTGGTTGATCCGCTGTTTATCTTTGGCTTTGGCTGGGCATCCAGGGAGCCGCCGCCGCCAATGTGCTGGCCGATGTGGTGGCCTTCGGCATCGGCATCCATGGCGTGGCCCGGGTGCACAAGTTTTTGGCGCCGCTCCGCCTGTCAGGCCTTCGCCGCGATCTCTCCGAGATCCTCACCATCGCCGCACCCGCGATCCTCACGCAGCTGGCAACGCCTTTCTCCAATGCCTATGTGACCCGCGCCGTCGCGCCCTTCGGCGATGAGGCCGTGGCGGCCTCGGCGATCATCGGCCGGGTCGTGCCAGTGGCCTTCGGCATCATTTTCGCGCTGTCGGGATCGGTGGGACCGATCATCGGCCAGAATTTCGGCGCACGTAAGTTCGACCGCGTGCGCCAGACCTTGACCGATGGCTTGATCTTCTCCGGCATCTACACGGCGATCACATCGCTTCTGCTGTATCGAACCATGTGCGTTGCCCCGCAGCCCAAGTTCAGGCGCATTCTGGAGGAAATTCGGGACATGCAGTTGGCAGCCTGACGGCGTCAGGATCGGCTGGCGGTCCTGGAGCGGGGGCTGGGCTGGCCGAAGTCCGCCGCGTTTGTGCTGGGCTACGTCTGCTTCTGGGCGGAAAGCAGACTGTCCCGCCGGCCAAAATGAACGGCCGAGTGTGACCCAATGTATGGTCCGGCCGTGCGCCGCAAGAGGGTTCGTCGGTCTGGCGGCTTTGCGGTCTTGCATCAATGCATCCGGCCTCTGCTTGGAGTGTTGTGCTCCGGGCCACCATGGATATCAGCGCGCGTACGGTCTCATTAGCGGACAGGCCTCGACAGGGCCATTTGGGTCACCAGTGTTCGCACGCGCCGGAAGACCGATCCTCCATCACGTCTCATCCTCTCGCAGACCTCGGCAGGTAATGGTGTCGGTTTACGTCATCGATAGCTCCTCACTTTATCGCATCGTTCCCTTGTTCGTGCCTAGCGGCCGTTCCTTCGTCCCGGCCTGCGCTTACGCCGA
>JBGTNZ010000311.1:0-11445 GCA_041742805.1 Aestuariivirga sp. | reverse complement strand
ATCAAGATCTGCTGCCGACAGTTCTGCCCTATGTAACCGCGAGCCATATTTTCGCCGATCCGATGTTCGGAGGCGAGCTGAGCTTCAATATGAATGCCTACTCGCTCGACCGTGACGATGCCGCGGAAGCCTTCGATCTCGGCACCAATCAAACCCGTGGCATCGCCAATCTGCATTGGCAAAAGCAGATGATCAATGGAATGGGTCAAGTCATTACGCCGTTTATGGATGTACGGGGGGATGTTTACGTCACCGAGAATGTGCCGGGCGCCGCCACCGATTCGGAGACGGCGGCGGCCCATCTTTTGCCCTCGGCTGGAGTGGATGTGCGTTGGCCCTTCATCGCCACGCACGGGTTTGGACAAAGCATCGTCACGCCGGTGTTCCAAATTATCAGCGCCACTGAAGAAGAGGATGAGTCCTCAATAGGCGACGAGGATGCGATCACTCTCAACTTCGACCACTCAAATTTGTTTCTGCAAGACCGTTTCAGCGGCTTTGACCGTTACGAGGGCGGCACCAGGATCAATGCAGGTGCGATGTATACCTACCTCGCTGACAATGGCGGTTTTGCGAGAATGAGCCTCGGCGAATCCTTTCACATCGCGGGCGAAAACAGTTTCGATATGGGGTCCGGCCTTGACGGCCCGGTTTCCGATCTGGTGGGCGCCATTGCCTATCAACCCAACGAAAAACTGCGCCTGACTTATGAGGCTCGCGCCGAAGAGGACCTGTCGCGCATTAACTCGCAAGAGGCTTCAGTCAGCCTTAGTTTGAACAGGATTTGGGGCTCACTAAGCTACGCGGATATAAGTGCTGCCCCCATATATGGCCGGCCCGATCATGAAGAGCAGGTCTGGGGCGATGCAGGCTACAAATTGGCGGAAGCCTGGAGCCTGTTCGGCGGCTTTCGTTACGATGTGCTGGATGATAGGTTCATCAACAAATACGTGGGCGTTTTATTTGAGTGCGACTGTATGAATGCCAAGTTCACATATTCCGAATATACGGATGATTCCAACGACGATGTGGACCGGAGCGTCAAGCTTTCGGTTGAGTTCCGCACCCTTGGAAAGATCGGCGGCGGATTCGGATTTTGATTGAAGGATGACCAGCTGGCTGACCAAATTTTTTGGTGGGTTGCTTTGCTGGGGCCTCCTGCAAGCCGCGACCGCTCCGTTCGTACATGCCCAGGGCCTGGGCGTCGTGGCGATCGTCAATGACATGCCCATTACCGAACTCGATGTAAGCCAGCGCATCAGCCTGATGAAAATCCTGGGCGATTTGCCAGAAGGGGACGCTTCACGCAAAAAAGCCCTGCAATCCCTTATCGACGACGTTATCAAGCTTGCCGAAGCCAAACGTCTGAAATTGGATGTCGCGGACGCGGAAATCAGCAAGCAGATCGCGCGTGTTGCAAAGGGCCTGAACACAACGCCGGAGGGACTTATAAAAAAATTGGCCGAACAAGGGATCGGAGAAGATACATTTCGCCGCTATATCGCGGCGCAGGCCGGTTTTAACCGCATTATCAGCGCCAAGCACCGGAACGATATCGTCATCAAACCGCAAGACATCGACCGAAAATTCGCCGACGTGCAAAAGAGTATCGATTCCCGGATGGCGGAGATCAAGAAAGATCCCCGCATGAAGGCCCTCACCGTTTATACGATCATGGAAATCAATCTGCCCGTTGAGGCAAACGATGCGCAACTTCTTCAGGCGCGCGCCGTGGAGGCTGTTCAAGTAGCCAGGCAGTTCAAGGGCTGCAAGAATGCCAAGGCGTCCGCCAGTGGAATCTTTAACGTCAAGTTTAGCAAGCCCATCGAAGCCGATTCCTCAAAATTGCCAAAACCGATGAAGGCCGCGCTCGATAAGGCTGGCGCCGGGAAAGTCATCGGTCCGATGCGAGCCAAGAACGGCATTCAACTCCTTGCCTATTGCGGAGCCCGGAAAATAACGCCGCCCATGCCAAAATTCGAAATGCCGACCCGCCAGCAGGTCGAGAGCGTGTTGATCAACGAAAAATTTGACGCCTTCGAGGAAGTTTACTTGAAGGAGGCTCGCAGTAAAATCTACGTCGAATACCGCAATCCAGGCTACACACAGTAGTCCGCTGTGAATGCACTCGCGCCGATTGTGCTGACACCGGGCGAACCGGCTGGCATCGCACCGGAGATTACCGGCCTTGCCTGGCGTATCCTCAAGGACAAGCCCCGATGCTGTTTCTTTCTCTTGGGCGATGCTGATTATTGGACAGCGCGAAACCCTTCGGACATCCCTGTCCGGCGAATCCAGACCCCCAGCGAGGCGGGGACCGTGTTCACTAGCTCTTTACCTATCCTGCACCGTCCCTTAATGACCTCTCCCGTTGCCGGGAAGATTGATCCTGCCACAGCACCGCAGGTGATTGCCGCAATCGACGAGGCTGTGTCACTTGCTTTCGATGGCCTGGTCTCGGCCATTGTCACCAATCCCATCCAGAAAGAAGCGCTTTATACGGCGGGCTTCCGTCACCAGGGCCATACGGACTATCTGGCCCATCTCGCCCGTCAGCGGGGGCATGACGTCCACGAAGTGATGATGCTGGTCGCGGAAAATTTGCGCGCCATTCCGATTACCGTCCATATCCCTCTGGCCGAAGTTCCGCGTGCGCTCACCTCCGAAGCGATTATGATGCAAGCCAGAATCGTGGCGCGTGGACTTTCCCTTTATTTTGGCATCGCCCGCCCGCGCCTGGCTTTCACCGGGCTCAATCCGCACGCGGGCGAGAATGGCACTATGGGTATGGAAGACAGGGACATCATAGCGCCCGCGCTTCGGCAGCTCGCGGATGAAGGCTTCACCGTGTCTGGTCCCCTTCCCGCCGATACGGCTTTTCACGCCGAGGCCCGCAATCGATACGACGCGATCCTGTGCATGTATCACGACCAAGCGCTTATTCCGGTAAAAACGCTGGACTTCAACGGGGGCGTCAATGTGAGCCTCGGTCTTCCGTTTATTCGCACCTCGCCTGATCACGGCACGGCTCTGAACATCGCGGGCACCGGCACTGCCAATCCGCAAAGTCTTATTGCCGCGATCTCGCTCGCTTCCGAAATGGCGCGAACCGCCCGTGGCTGACGATGGATTGCCTCCGCTTCGCGAGGTAATTGGACGTCTCGGCCTCAAGGCGAAAAAAGCCCTTGGGCAAAATTTTTTGTTCGACCTCAATCTCACGCGCCGCATTGCCCGCGCGGCGGCACCGCTTAATGGCTTCACCATCGTAGAGGTTGGACCGGGGCCCGGGGGCCTCACCCGGGCTCTTCTGATGGAAGGGGCGGGCGACATCATTGCCCTTGAACGCGATGCTCGAGCCAGTGCGGCACTTGAGGAAATCTCGGCAGCCTATCCGGGCAAGCTGCGCGTGATCTTGGGCGATGCGCTTGCCTGCGACTGGACGACACTCACCGAGGATCCGGTGAAGATCGTTGCCAATCTCCCTTATAATATTGCGACCCCCCTGCTTATCGGCTGGCTCACCGCTGGCTCCTGGCCGCCGTGGTTTTCATCGCTCACGCTGATGTTCCAGAAGGAAGTGGCCCACCGTATCGTGGCCAAGCCCGGAACCAAAGACTACGGTCGCCTCTCCGTGCTCTGCCAGCATCTCTGTGAGGTTCGCAAGCTCTTCGACGTGAACCGCTCGGCCTTCACGCCACCGCCTAAGGTCACTTCCAGTGTCGTACAAATGCTCCCGCGCGAGACGCCTGGGCCCGCCTGTGCGATTTCAGCTCTTGAACGGGTAACCGGGGCCGCATTCGGGCAGCGCCGGAAAATGCTGCGCTCCAGCCTTAAATCCCTGGTGGAAAAACCCGAGACGGTTCTTGGGCGAGCTGGCATCAATCCGGAGCTCCGTGCCGAGCAATTGCCGGTAGCCGATTTCGCACGCCTCGCGGCGCTGATTGGTTAAAGGCCCTTGGTAAGCTCGCGGACGAAATCGGTCAGGCCAGTACGGCGGCGGCGGCGCAGGCGCTCCGCGGTCAAAATGGCGGTGATCTGGGCGTGGGCGGCGTCGATATCGTTGTTGATGATGACGTAGTCGTATTCGGGCCAGTGGCTGATCTCGTGGGAGGCTTCGGCCATGCGTTTGGCGACGACCGTGGCCGTATCCTGGGCGCGGCGGATCAGGCGCTCGCGCAAGTCCTCCGCGGTGGGCGGCAAGATAAATATCCGGACAAGGTCTTCCTTCATGGCCTGGGCCATTTGCTGGGTGCCCTGCCAGTCGATGTCGAAAAGCACATCGCGCCCCTGCGCCAAGGCGGCATCCACCGGTTGGCGGGGCGTTCCGTAGAGATTGCCGAAGACCTCCGCCCATTCCAAGAGCCCGCCCCCATCGCGCAGCTTCGCGAATTCTTCCTTGGAAATGAAGTGATAGTCCGTCCCGTCGATTTCACCCGGACGGGGCCGGCGCGTCGTCACCGATATCGACATGGTGATGTTGCCATCGGCAGCGAGGAGCCGGCGCGACAGGGTCGTCTTGCCGGCGCCCGAGGGCGAGGACATCACCAGCAGCAGGCCGCGCCGGGGGATTTCGGGCGATGGTGCGCGCTTACTCAATATTCTGCACCTGCTCGCGCATTTGGTCGATGACGGATTTGAGCTCGAGGCCGAGGCGCGTCAGGGATTTATCCATGGCCTTCGAGCAGATGGTGTTGGCCTCGCGGTTGAACTCCTGGGCCAGAAAGTCCAATTCGCGGCCGACCGCCTCGCTTGAGGAAATAAGCGAACGGGCGCCTTCGACGTGCGACATCAGCCGGTCAAGCTCCTCTTGTACATCGGCGCGGGTGGCGATCAGCACGGCCTCCTGGTGCAGCCGGCTCTCATCGAATGCAGCCCCCGTTTCCATGAGCCGCGTCACCTGTTCGGCAAGCCGCAATCGGATGGCCGGGGCGGTACGGGCCGGATTGTCCCGGACAGCGACGGCGAGAGTCTCGATCCGCAGGAGTTGATCGGCCAGCAGGGTTTGCAGCCGCGCACCCTCCTCGCGGCGGGCCTGGACGAGCATTGCCAGGACCTCGCGGAAGGAGGCCATGAGTGCCGCGTCGCGCCGCTGGACCGCCGCTTCGTCCGCATCCTCCGACACGACATCGAAAACGCCCCGCATTCCGAGAATGACATCGGCGCGAGGCGGCTCGCCGCCGATCCGCGCCCGCAGGCGTTCAGCCGCGCCCAACAACTGTTCCAGCACGGCTTCGTTCAATTGCAGCGTTTCGGGCTGGCTCGCGCCACTCACGCTCAGCATCACCTGCAGGCTGCCGCGTTTCAGTTTTTCCGCAACCGCCGCCCGCACGCCCGGTTCCAGCGCCTCGAAACCCGATGGCAGCCGACATCTCACATCAAGCGCCTTGGCGTTGACGCTCTTGACCTCCCATTGCCAGTGCAAGCCGTCCACGGCGCCTGAAGCGCGTGCAAAACCCGTCATACTGGAAAGCGCCATGGAACATTCCGGAGAATCAGAAGCAGGCAAGTATTAGAGCGATTTATGACGAAGTCGGCACCGCGCCGCAATGGCGGGTGCCCGCTGCCTTATCGGAATGAATCGCGTGATCGCGCGGCGCTTTCTCTCTCAGCCACGCATGAAGGTCATTGAGGCAGGAGAGGCCGTTTTCTGGAATGGCAAACCGCACACGCACGGCGAAGGTGCGTTCATCACTTTCGAGGCGGGTTCTGACCGGAGTGATACATGCCCGGAGTATGCGGCTATCTTTCCTAAGTCAACCGCCGCGCTTTTGCGGTAGTGGGTCAGTTTGAATCTAGCGGCTCACTATCATGGAAATGCCGCCGGAGCCGTGCCATTTGCCGGCATGGAAAGAAAGCGAAGATCAATCGCAAACGCGGTGCTTACAAACGCAAGGCTGCCGAGCGTTGATTTTGAGTCGCACCCTCTGGAAAACGGCACCGAGAAGGAGTACATAAGAGGAACGTCACTTGCGGTTAACCGGCGTTCGCGTATGGTCACACCGCTGAAGGAGGAATCACATGGCAGAACGAATGGCCGCTATGAAACGGGCACCTGATCGTCCAGAGCTGCGGCAACGGCTTGAATTGGCTAAGACGGTTGTCATGACAGAGGAACAACTGAGAGAACAACGCGCTAGTTTTGTGTATGGAAATGCGCCCAAAGGCTCCCGTATCTCCAAAGAATCTGCACGAAAAGCAACAACGCACGTGCGTGTTACTGCACTGGAACCCGTTGCATAGGAGCAAGCCCGGTCAATGACCTGGCTTACTTATGTTAGTTCTAGAAAAGGAAGATCAAGAACTTTACGACCGGGTTCAAGAGCAGAACCTGATCCGACAATACGATTTAATGACGAATTGCATAGAGATCGGTTTGAAGCAGGGCCCAACTGCGATTGATAAATATATGTTGTGGGCAATTAATCACGCAGCGGTTGTTAATATATCCGCTTTCGGTGGCAGGTTTCGTGAAGAACCTATTTATGTGGGCGACCACAAACCACCGCATTTCAAAGAAGTACCTGATTGGATGGATCGATTTATTTCTAACATCCATGAGAACTGGTACATATGGTCCCCTACAGAATTGGCCGCCTACGGATTGTGGCGGCTGAATTGGATACACCCGTTTGTTGAAGGGAACGGAAGAACGGCACGTGCGACGTGTTACTATTTATTGTGCGTACGGTCCGGCGGTTTACTCCCAGGGCGTAAAATCTTGCCGGAACGAATAAGAGAGAACCGCGAGGGTTACGAACACGCGCTGCAAGAGGCCGATAAAGCATGGGATGATGGTCAACTCGATTTCACTGAGATGGAAGAATACCTAGCAGCGCTGGTGCAGGCTCAATTGGATGACGAAGGCTTGCCATATCAAGGCTAAGCACTTTCAAACTGACCCATTACCGCCTTTGCTTCTTGTCAGCTTTCGGTTTCCGGGTTTCGTTTTCCTGTTCCCACTCGCGGATGTTTTCCCGGATGCCTTTTGCCAAGAGCCGGTAAAACTCGATTACCTTTTGAATTGAATAATGTCCGCGCTTCTTGGCCACGCCGTCAATCCTTTCCGCTACCGGGGATTGACTTAAGATGTGCCCATTAAGGTTTATGGGACGCGGGCGTTAAGATTTTGTCCAAATGTGCCCAAATGATTGAAAATCATCCCGCACTCTTTCTCCCATCGGCGAAGCATTTGCACGACACTTGATATTCAGTCCTGGTGCGTTTGCTACCTAAGGGCGCTTCGGATTTTCGATATCGGGCAGTTCGTTTGGACGGTTCGGGGCTGGGGGGGCCGCGTCTACTTCGGCGGCAGCGGCGCTTGCGGCATTGCCCTCGATGTCGCGCCATTTGGCGACATTGCGGTTGTGCTCTTCCAGCGTTGCCGCGAAGGCATGGCCGCCCGTGCCGTCGGCCACGAAATAGAGATATGGCGTCTGCGGCGGGTTGACGACGGCTTCCAGTGCCGCGCGGCCCGGATTGGCGATTGGGCCGGGCGGCAGGCCTTTGAAGGTATAGGTATTGTAGGGGGTCGGCGTTGTGATATCGGCCTTGGTGAGAGGGCGATCCAGCTTGCCTTTGCCGCCGGCAATTCCGTAGATGATGGTGGGATCAGATTGCAGCCGCATGCCCTTGGCGAGGCGGTTCATGAAGACGGAGGCGACCAAGGGGCGCTCGCTGGCAAGCCCGGTTTCCTTCTCGACGATCGAGGCCAGAATCACGGCTTCCTCCTTATTGCGAATAAGAAGCCCGTTTCTGCGTTTTGCCCAGATTTCGTCGAGCAACCGGGATTGCGCCACCAGCATTTCGCTAATCAGCTCTTGGCGCGTCATGCCGCGCTTGAACACATAGGTATCGGGCATGATGGCCCCCTCCGGAGGGTGCGCTGCTACATTGCCTGTGAGCGCTGTGTTGCCATCGACACGGGCCATCGCCATGGCGCTGGTCAAGCCTTCGGGAATGCTCACGTTGTAGACAATGGCCCTGCCATCAATCAGCTGATTCACCAAATCGCGGAGGGTGGCGGCGGCAGGAAACTCATATTCACCGGCCTTGAGGCTGCTGCGCGAGCCGGTCAGATAGACGGCCGTGGCAAACGCACTCGCGGAGGATATGACTCCACCCTCTTTCAGCTTTGCGCCGATTGTCGATGCGCCGAGGCCTTTTTCGATTTCGAGTACCTTGGCGTTGGCAAGGGGCCCGGGTCTTGTATATTCCAGATAGCCGTAGACGGCGGCAGCTCCTCCGGCGAGCGCCAATGCCATGATGCCGAGGAATAAAGATAGCAATACCCGCGCTGTCGCGGAACGCCGCTTGCGGGCAAATCGCGGTTCAGAGACCCAGCGCGATTCGCCGCCCATGCGTCAGGCCGCATAACGGCGCAGGACCAGTGAGGCGTTGGTGCCACCGAAACCAAAGGAATTTGACAGCACCGTGTTGATCTCTTTCGCCTTCGAGACTTTGGGAACCAGATCGATGGAGGTCTCCACCGAGGGATTGTCGAGATTGAGGGTCGGCGGGCAGATGTTGTCGCGGATCGCCAATATCGAAAAGATCGCCTCCACCGCGCCGGCCGCGCCCAAAAGGTGTCCGATCGAGGACTTGGTTGACGACATGGCGAGATCGTGGGTGCGGTTACCCATCAGGCGCTCCACGGCGCGCAGTTCAAGCTCGTCGCCTAGCGGCGTCGAGGTGCCATGGGCATTGATGTAGTCGATCTCGTGGGCCTGAAGCCCGGCGCGCTTGAGGGCCGCCTGCATGCAACGGTAAGCGCCGCCACCGTCCGGCGCGGGCGCTGTTATGTGATAGGCATCGCCCGACATGCCGTAGCCCACGATCTCGGCATAGATCTTGGCGCCCCGCGCTTTGGCATGGTCAAGCTCCTCCAAAACCACGACGCCGGAGCCTTCGCCCATGACGAAACCGTCGCGGTCCTTGTCATAAGGCCTTGAAGCTTTTTCGGGCGCGTCGTTGAATTTGGTGGCCAGCGCTTTGCAGGCGATGAAGCCTGCAATGCCGATACGGCAGATCGCCGATTCAGCCCCGCCCGCGATCATCACATCGGCATCGTCGAAGGCGATCAGGCGGGCCGCATCGCCAATGGCGTGGGTGCCGGTTGAGCAGGCGGTCACCACGGAATGGTTCGGTCCCTTGCACCCGAACTCGATGGAGATAAGCCCTGAAGCCAAATTGATGAGCGAGCCTGGAATGAAAAACGGGCTGACGCGGCGCGGTCCCTTTTCATCAAGCAGCAAGGTGGTTTGCTCGATACTGGTAAGGCCGCCGATACCGGAACCCACCAGCACGCCGGTGCGATATTTCTCGTCTTCGGTATGGAGTTCAATGCCAGCATCGCGCATCGCCTGCTTGCCGGCGGCCACGGCGTAGATCAGAAAGTCGTCATAGCGGCGAAGATCCTTGTGATCCATCCAGTGTTCGGGATTGAAGGTGCCCTCCGTACCATCGCCCCGCGTGACTTCGCAGGCGATGCGGCAGGAGAGATCGGAGGTGTCGAACTTGCTGATGAGGCTGGCAGCGGACTCCCCTGCCAGCAACCGGCTCCAGGTTTCTTCAACACCCGTGGCGAGGGGGGAAACCATTCCGAGGCCCGTGACAACTACCCGGCGCATGCGCGAGATGTCCTTTCCTCACAAAAACGCGGCGGCTGGATATTTCATGTCCGGCCTCCGCGCAAAGCTTCCGATTTTGAAACCCGCCGGCGGCGGTGGGCGCCGCCCTCTCAGGCTGCGCTCTTTTCAATGAACTTCACGGCATCGCCCACCGTCTGGATCGTCTCGGCGGCATCGTCTGGAATCTCGATGCCGAATTCTTCCTCGAAGGCCATGACGAGCTCGACCGTGTCGAGACTGTCCGCGCCGAGATCGTCGATGAAGCTCGCTTCCGCCTTAACCTTTTCGCCGTCCACGCCCAGGTGCTCGACAACGATTTTCTTCACCCGCTCAGCAACGTCACTCATGTTCAATCGTCCTCGGTTGTTTTCTGTTTAGACGGCCGGATCCCAGTTTTCCGGGTATCCCCTACACACAAGCGGTTGACTACCACAGAATCCTTTTGGGTCAAAAGGGGCAAAGTGGACGCTTGATAATGCTTGGGAAACGGCTTTCAAATCATAGCCATGCCGCCGTTGATGTGGAGGGTTTGTCCGGTAATGTATGCGGCTTCATTCGAGGCCAGGTAATGAACGCCGGCGGCGATTTCTTCCGGCTTGCCAAGCCTGCCTGCGGGAACGCGGCCGAGGATTGTTTCTTTCTGCTTGTCATTTAGAACATCCGTCATCGCTGTGGCGATGAAGCCGGGCGCCACGGCATTGACCGTGATGTTGCGGGAGGCCAGTTCCTGGGCCAGCGATTTGGTAAGGCCGATGATCCCGGCCTTGGAAGCCACGTAGTTGGCCTGGCCCGGATTGCCGGTGGTAGCCACCACCGAGGTGATATTGATGATGCGGCCCCAACGCTTTTTCATCATGGGGCGCATGGCCGCGCGGCACAGCCGGAAGGCCGCCGTCAGGTTTACGTCGAGCACCTGTTGCCAATCCTCGTCCTTCATGCGCATGGCGAGGCCGTCTTTGGTGATGCCGGCATTGTTGACCAGGATGTCGAGCGAGCCCATGGCGGCTTCCGCCGCGGGTACGAGTTTTTCGACTTCCGCCGCATCGGAGAGGTTGCAGGCAAATACATGGGCGCGCTGGCCCAACCGGCTCTGCAATTCCTCAAGCACAGGGACGCGCGTTCCGGAAATCGCCACCGTGGCACCGGCCCCTTGCAACGCCTTGGCGATTGCAGCACCGATTCCACCTGTTGCACCCGTCACCAATGCTGTCTTGCCGGTCAGATCGAACATCCCGCGTTATCCTTGCTTGAGCTGGGCCACCGCGGCGGCGATTTCGCCCGGCGTGGCAATGGCAAATCCCGTCGCCTGGGGAGCGTTTTTCTTAAGGAGCCCCGTCAGCACCTTGCCCGCGCCCAATTCCCAAAATTGAGTGATGCCGTTGGCGGCCATGTATCCTACGCACTCGCGCCAGCGAACGGTGCCCGTCACCTGTTGCACCAGTGTCTGGCGGATATGCGCTGGATCGGTGAGCGGTTCTGCCAGAACATTGGCGATGACCGGAACCACCGGAGTCCTCATGGCGACATTGGCGAGCGCTTCCGCCATGCGGCCGGAGGCGGGCTGCATCAGGGAACAGTGAAAGGGCGCGGACACCGGCAACAGGATGGCGCGCTTGGCGCCTTTTTCCTTGGCGATGACGAGGGCCCGCTCGATGGCCGCCCTGTGTCCGGAGATGACGACCTGGCCCTCGCTATTGTCGTTGGCCACCTGGCAGATTTCGCCCTGCGCCGCCTCCGTTGCAACCTGAACAACCGCGGGCAAATCGAGGCCGAGCAAAGCGGCCATGGCGCCGATGCCCACAGGCGTTGCTGTTTGCAT
>JBGTNZ010000310.1:0-4642 GCA_041742805.1 Aestuariivirga sp. | reverse complement strand
CGGCAAGGGCGGCTCCATGCATATCGCCGACATGGGGCTAGGCCATCTTGGCGCCAATGCCATTGTCGGCGGCGGCATTCCCCACGTGGTGGGTGCCGGCTTGTCCTATCGCAACCGCAAGCTTTCCCATGTTTCGGTGGCGTTCTTCGGTGATGGCGCCGCCCAGCAGGGCATTCTCTACGAAGCGATGAACATGGCGGCCCTGTGGAAGCTGCCCGTGGTGTTCTGCTGCATCAACAATCAATATGGCATGGGAACGCGCATCGATCGCGCGACGGCCAACACCAACCTGCACGAGCGCGCCATCGCATTCGGTTTGGACGGCGTCACGATCGATGGTGGCGATGTGGAGGAAGTGCATGAAATGGCCGAGCGCATAATCACGAACGCGCGGAACGGCAAACCCGGCTTCATCGCTCTCAACTGCTACCGCTTCTTCGGCCACGCAAGACTCGACAAGAGCCCCTACCGCGATCCCGAGGAAGAAACCGAAGGCCGCCGGAAAGACGCGCTCGCCAACGCGCGATCGAAGCTTGCCGGGACATCGTCAGTCGCTGAACTCGACGAACTCGATGAAACCGTGACTGCGGAAATGAATGCCGTGGTGGAACATGCCATCGCCGCGGCAGCACCCGCGCGAGACTCAATTTTCCGCGATGTCTATGCCGGGGGTGAGCCGCAACCCCGGCCCTTGCGTCGGCAACTTTCGATGATCCTCGGCGAGCCACGCTGATGCCAAGGGTTGAAACCACCTACCGCGACGCTCTGCGCCAGGCTTTGATCGACGCCATGCAGGAAGACCCGGCGATTTTCATTATCGGCGAAGAAGTCGGCCGCTATGGCGGCGCCTATGGCGTGACCAAGGGCCTGCTCGAAATGTTTGGCGAGGCCCGCGTCATCGATACGCCGATCTCCGAAGCTGGTCTCATCGGTGCCGCCGTGGGCGCCGCCATGACGGGATCGCGCCCCGTGGCGGAGCTCATGTATGTGGATTTCGCGGGGCTGGTCATGGACCAGGTGGCCAACCAGGCGGCCAAAAGCCGCTACATGTTCGGGGGCCAGACCGGCGTTCCCCTGGTGCTTCGCACGCAAGGCGGTACCGGGCGCTCGGCGGCGGCCCAGCATTCGCAATCCCTGGAAGCCTGGTTCGCCCATGTTCCGGGGCTCCGCATCGTCATGCCCGCCACGGTGAACGATGCCTATCATTTGCTGCGCATGGCGTTGAAATGCCCCGACCCGGTGATCTTCATCGAGCACAAGGGCCTCTATGTGCGGAAAGGCTCGATGGATGCGGCAGAGCCCGATGGTGCATGGGGCAAGGCCATCGTTCGGCGCGCGGGCTCGGATGTCACCATCGTCGCTTATTCCAAAATGCTGCATGAGGCGCTCGCCGCCGCCGATATCTTGGCGGAGAAGGGTGTTGAAGCGGAGGTGATCGATCTCCGCACGCTCAATCCGCTTGACGAAGAAGCCATGTTCGCCTCCGTCATGCGCACCGGCCGCGCCATGATTGTCTCGGAGGCGGCAATGACGGGGGGGTTCGCGGCGGAGCTTTCGGCGCGCATCTCCGAACGCTGCTTCGATTATCTGGAGGAGCCGGTGGTGCGCGTGGCGGGCGAGGATATTCCAATTCCCGTCTCGCCGGAGCTTGAGCGCGCCGCCGTGCCGGAGGCGCAGCTCATTGCCGAAACAGGTCTCTGGCTGGTCAAGCGGATTGCACCGTCATGGGCCGCATAGTTGAAATGCCACTGCCCCGTTTGGGCGAGACCATGGAGGAGGGCCGCATCGGGCAATATTTCAAGCAGCCGGGCGAAAAGTTCCGGCGTGGCGAAACCCTGCTCGAAGTCGAGACCGATAAGACCACCGTTGAGGTGCCAGCCCTTCAGGATGGAATTCTTACCGAGTGGCTGGTGAAAGTTGATGACATCGTTCCGGTTGACAGCGCCATTGCCCGTATCGAGATCGAGGGGGAAGCCCTGGCGGAAGTAAAAAAATCGGCCCCACGACCCCTTTCCGCGCCCTTGCAGCACTCCGACATTACGAACCGGCGGGAATCAACCATGCGCCCCCGCACCTCCACAGCCGCCCGCGCAGCGGCGCGGAGGTCGGGCATCGATCTTGCCACGCATGCGGGTTCAGGACGGGGCGGCCGCATCACCCGCGCCGATCTGGTTCAGAAACGCACCCGCGCCAGTTATCATGTGGAAACGCCACATGGCCGCATTTTTATCCGCGAATGGCCAGCGCAAGGCGCGGCCAAAGGCACGGCGCTTCTTATCCATGGCCTTTTCTCGGATTCGCAGTCCTTCGTAACGCTGGGCCGCATGCTCGGAAGTAAGGGCTTCCGGACTCTGGCGGCCGATCTGCCCGGACATGGCGAGACCCAGTCGAAGGCGTCAACGGTGGCTGATATTGCCGCAGCGATTTCAGCGGCGTTGCCGCCGGGAAACCTGCATATCGCCGGGCATTCTTTTGGCGCTGTTATCGCGGCATATCTAGCAGACCGGGCGCAATCGCTCACCTTGCTCTCGCCCCTTGGTACTGGCGAAAAAGTCAATGAAGATTTTGTTGCCGCCATGCTCGCGGGAAATGTCGAACAGGCGCTGGGCTATCTGGGTGAGAAATTGCCTCCAAGTACAAAAGCCGGGCTCGAACAGCGCCTTTCCACCAATGCCGCTCAAATGAGGGCCATTGCTGCTTCTGTGGCGGAGGGCAACAGACAAACCATTTCGGTTCTTGCGCGGTTGGCTTCTCTCGCCATTCCGGTGAACGCTGTCTATTTGCGTAATGATGCCATTGTGCCGTCACATCACGCTCTCAACTTGCCCTCCAATGTGGCGGTGCGCTTTCTTCAAGGCGCCAGCCATCTGCCGCATTGGCGCGATCCCGGGCTTGTTGCCCACCTCGTTGCATCGCAGTCTTAAATTGGAGAAAATATTATGCCCAAAGGATACTGGATTGCCCACGTCACGGTGACCGACCCCGAGCAATATAAGCTCTACGTCAGCGCCTCGCCCGCGGCCTTCAAGAAATTCGGAGCCGTCATCCTGGCGCGCGGCGGCAGATCGCAGCAACTGGAAGGCGACGGACGGCCGCGCAATGTGGTGATCGAGTTTCCCTCGCTTGAGGCCGCCATCGCCTGCTACAACTCGCCCGAATACCAATCGTCCAAAATTCACCGCAAGGATGCCGGCATCGCTGAGATTGTGCTGGTCGAAGGCGTGGATTAGCCGAGAACGTTCAGCAGGCTGAGTTTTCCCAGCGACGGCAGTTTGATGGCCAGTTCGTCGGGATCAATGCCGATGACGCCGCCGAACACATTGATTTCCAGCCCCTCGCGCAGCGCCACCGTCACCCCGGCCACGCCCCACAAGGAAATCACAAAGCCGGTTCGGCTCGCCGCGGGCGCGACGCCGAGGCCCGAAGTAATGAAGTCCTTGCCAATCGCCGTTGCGGGAAGCTCGGCGGCAAATCCGTCCGTATTGCGGACCACCCAGGCCACGAAGCTGTTGGAATTGGGCCCCGGCCAAACTCTGTAGGTTCCGTTTCCCGCATAGGGATAGCGCGCGATGCTTTCCTCGATGCGGGGAATCAGCGCTTCGGCTTCGGCCCCGCCAATGTCACGAACGACATAGGGTTGGTTGCCATACCAGAAAGCATCGGCGGCAAACGCATTGCGGCGCACCGGATCGCCCCAGCCCATAACATCATAGCGGGTCCATTCCCGGCCGCCCGCCGGTTTCACGATGATCGACATGTGTTCGGCGAAGATCGATTTCCAGTTGCCGGTGCGGGCGGCAAGGACGAAGACCCGGGCCTCTTGCGTGCTCTGGGGCGTGGGCAACAGCCCAGAGGACGACCAATTCGCGGTGCGCCAGCTAGCGGACCAGCCGTGAGAATAGGCGAGCACCGCCCCCGCCGAAACCGGCAAGATGATCGCCGCAAGCACAAGCCAAGACATCCATCGCAACGCTTTGCGCAAAATCGACATCCATTATTTAACTCGACTTCACCTATCGGGCAGGATTGGGCGCTTTTCATGGCGCGGCCACGTTGCTAAGACCCTGTTGAAAGGAAAACGTCCATGAAACTCGCTATCGCCGGAGCTGCCGGCCGCATGGGCCGCGTTCTGACGCGGATCGTGCGAGAGACGGAAGGAGCAGAGGTGGCGGGCGGTCTTGAGCCCAAAGGCTCGCCCCATCTTGGCGCCGATATGGGAGAGCTCGCCGGTTTGGGAGCGCTCGGCGTGGCGATCAGCGACGATCCTGCCGCCCTGTTCAAAAGGATCGACGGCATCATTGATTTCACCGTGCCAAAAGCAACCCTAGCGCTGGTGGCCCATTCGGCGGAGGCGCGCATCGTCCACGTGATCGGCACCACCGGCATCGACGAAGCGGGCGAGGCCGCGATCAAGGCAGCGGCGCGCCACGCCCGCATCGTCAAATCCGGCAACATGAGTATGGGCGTCAATCTTCTTGCCGCGGTGGTGCGAAAGGTCGCCGCTGCGCTAGGCGATGATTTCGATATTGAAGTTCTGGAAATGCATCACCGCCACAAGATTGATGCGCCTTCCGGCACCGCCCTGCTGTTGGGCGAGGCAGCGGCGCAAGGCAGGGACATCAATTTAAAATCGCGTTCCGTG
>JBGTNZ010000309.1:0-2700 GCA_041742805.1 Aestuariivirga sp. | reverse complement strand
TTCGCAATGAACCACCCATACGTGGCTGATGGCGGGATCGGCATCGAGCAGTTGGGCTACTTCTTCCGCGGTCAAGGGCGCGTTATCGCCTTTGTCGATTTTCAAATGGCGGCGGCGGATGCGCTTGAGGATCGCCGCCGCGCGGTTGCCGTAAATGCCATTGGAGAGGACCAGGGTCTTGGTCTCAACGGCTGGACCGAAGGACCCGAGCGCCGCCTCGATGGCGAAGGTGCCCGGCCCCTGCATGATCACGCAGTCATAATCAGGCCCGCAATTGGCGAGTGCCAGCAAACGCTGGCGAATATCCGCCACGATGTGCAGAAAATCGGGGTCGCTGGAACCCCAGTCCGCCAGCATGGCGAGCTTGACGGTCCGCGAGGTGGTGAGAGGGCCCGGCGTCAGAAGCCAGGGCATGTCCTCCTGCCCCGGCGGGCCTTTGAAAATTGGCGCGGAGCGCGGGGCTGCCGAAACCATTGCAATGCTCCCTCTCGTTATTGACCGATCAAAGCCGTTCAGGCCGATGCTGGTCAAGTGACATCACAGCGGGCTATAAACCGCCAATGATTTTCAAGGCGGCTTGCATCCAGAATTCGGCCACGCCCGATGTCCATCACGATATCGGCGTGCTCACGCGCCTCATCGGAGAAGCAGCTTCCAGAGGCGCCGACTTTATCGCCACGCCCGAATATTGCGCGGGACTCGATACCAGGGACGGCCTTCTCTATCCATACGCGACGGCGGAGCAGGATCATCCGGTGCTTCCGGCGCTGTCGGCGCTGGCGGCCGAGCATGGCGCATGGATCCTGATCGGCTCGATCGGCGTCAGGGCGCCGGACGGGCGCATTCTCAACCGTTCGATCATGCTCGATCCGCAAGGCGCTGTCGTGGCGCGCTATGACAAGATCCACATGTTCGACGTCAATCTGGGTGAGGGAAAGGCCTATCGGGAATCGGCCACCATCGCTCCCGGCGACGAGGCCGTGCAGAGCCCGTTTATCGCGGGCACCATCGGTCTGTCGATCTGCTACGATCTGCGCTTTGCCGGGCTTTACCGGACCTATGCGCAGGCGGGCGCGGGCGTGCTGGCGATCCCCGCGGCGTTCACGAAACTCACGGGGGAAGCCCACTGGCACGTACTCATCCGGGCGCGGGCTATCGAGAATGGCGCCTATGTGGTTGCGCCTTGCCAGTACGGAACCCTGGCGGGTGGAGCCCAATGTTACGGGCATTCGTTGATCGTCGATCCCTGGGGCCAGGTGCTGGCCGACGGCGGGGAGGCCGAGGGCGTTATCGTGGCCCAAATCGATACCGATTTGATTGACCTTACCCGGGGCCGCATTCCGTCGCTGCGGCATGACCGGCCGTTCGCGGCCTAGGGCGTCCACACGACCTGATCGATATGCGTGGCGCCTGAGGCCAGCATGACCAGGCGGTCAAGGCCCAAGGCGACACCGGAGGCTTCCGGCATCATCGCCAGCGCGTCGAGCAGTTCCTCATCGATGGGATAGCGCTCGCCGTAGAGGCGCTGCTTCTCATCCATTTCCAGTTCGAAGCGGCGGCGCTGTTCGGGGGCGTCCGTCAATTCGCCGAAGCCGTTGGCAAGCTCCATGCCGCAGGCATAGAGTTCAAAGCGTTCGGCGAGGCGGGGGTCTTTGGCACAGGGGCGGGCAAGCGCTGCTTCAATACAGGGATATTCATAGAGCACCATTGGGCCTTTCAGACCCAAATTCGGCTCGACCTTTTCGACCAGGATGCGGCTGAAAATATCGGACCAGCTATCATCGGATGCGGCCCTGACCGGGGATTGCGCGGCGAGAGCATCGCGGTTGCTGCCGCCGTTCGAGTCCAGAGTACCGAGCAGATCGACTTTGGCGTAGCGGCTAAAGGCCTCCGCCACGCTCAACCATTCCGGTTCGGCGAAGGGATCGATCTCGCGCCCGCGCCACTTGAACGCTTTGCTTCCGGAGGTTTCGGCGGCGAGGCGCAGCAGCGCTATCGCATCGGCGATCACCGTCTCGTAGGTTTCATTGGCGCGGTACCATTCGAGCATGGTGAATTCCGGCGAATGCGTGGGCGTGCGCTCGCGGTTGCGGTAAACGCGGGCCAAATCGAAAATGCGCTTCTCGCCGGCGGCCAAGAGTTTCTTCATGGCAAATTCCGGCGAAGTCGCGAGATAGCGGCGATCATGGCTGCCATCGGGATGGATCAGATCGGTGGCAAAGCCGTGGAGGTGGGCTTCGTTGCCGGGCGAGACCTGAAGGCTGGCGCATTCGACCTCGACGAAATCGCGGGCTTGGAACCATGCTCTTATGGCGCGAACGATCCGGTTGCGGACCATCAGAAAGGGCCGCCGGTCGCGGTGGCGTTCAGGTGAAAACCAGGGCGATGCTGGCGTGGTCACTCTCATAACTCCTTGGGGGTTGGCTTCACCGGGGACCGCTGCTATTACGCGCACGCGCCGTTTCCGGCAATTCAAAGAAAGAGTTTTAAGTGGTCAAGATCATCGCAAGCGGCGTTCGCAAGGGCAATGTCATCGAGCACAGCGACGGCAAGCTTTATGTCGTGCTGAAGGCGGAAAGCATGCATCCGGGCAAGGGCACGCCCACGACGACGATCGATATGCGGCGGATTTCCGATGGGGTGAAAACCAACATCCGCTACAAGACAACGGACACGATGGAGCGGGCTTTCGTTGAAACG
>JBGTNZ010000308.1:0-6983 GCA_041742805.1 Aestuariivirga sp. | reverse complement strand
TCGTTGCCAAGCGGCTTCATCTCGTCCTTGCCGCCCTTCCACAGGGAGATGTTGTGGTGGCAGCCGTTGGCCGAAACGCCCATGAAGGGCTTGCACATGAAGCAGGCGATGATGTTGAATTCGCGCGCCACCTGCGCGCATATCTGGCGATAGGTTGTCAGGCGATCGGCGGTGCGCAGCGCATCGTCGTAATTAAAGTTGAGTTCGATCTGGCCCGGCGCGTCCTCGTGGTCGCCTTGGATCATGTCGAGACCCATCTTGCGGCCGTATTCGATGACCTTCATGTAGACGGGGCGGAGGCTTTCGAATTGATCGATGTGATAGAAATAGGGATTGGACATACCGCCGTTCGGCTTGCCGTTAGCGTCCTTCTTCAGCCACATCATTTCCGGCTCGGTACCGTGGCGCATGCGCATGCCATGGTCTTTTTCAAACTGCTCATGGATACGGCGCAGATTGCCGCGGCAGTCGGCCGTCAGAAACGCGCCGGCGTCCTCGCGCTCTTCGCGATTGCGGAAGAGGGTGCAGAACATGCGGGCCACGCGCTTGTCCCATGGCAATTGCATAAAGGTCTCGGGTTCGGGAACGCCGACGAGCTCCGCTGCTTCCGGGCCGTAGCCCAGATATTCGCCGCGCCGGTTCATGAACAGATTGACCACCGATCCATAGACGAGCTGGAAGCCGCCATTGGCGATATTCTCCCAGTGATCGACAGGGATGCCCTTGCCCATGATGCGGCCGGTGACGGAGACGAACTGGAGATAAAGATACTCGATGCCCAGCGCGTCGATCCGCTTGCGCACCTGTTTGATCAGGTCGTCGCGACCGGAAGTCTTGATGAAATTCTCATAGTCTGTCGCCAAGGTATTCCTCCAAATTTTTTATTGTTCGTTCAGCTCCATGGGAACGGCGAATTGGAAACCGGATGCAGCTTGCCTTCGGCATAGCGAGAGAAGCGGAAGGGTTCGAGCAGCTGTGATTTCTCGCCGCAAATTTCCTGGGCCACGAGCTTGCCGACGCCGATCATCTTGTAGCCGTGATTGGAGTCGGCCACGACGAACACGTTTTCGCGGAACACATCGAAGACCGGAAAATTATCGGGCGTGAAACAGCCAAGCCCGCCGGACTTCTCATCCTTCTTGTAAATCTCGATCTTGCCTTCGAAGCGTTTCTGGCAATGCGCCAGCATGGAGCACCAGGTCTCGATGAAATCGTCGCCCACGATGAAATCCGGCGAGTCCGGCCCGTAGGGATCAATGGCAATCGAGTCGGGTTCGCCTTCAACCTTGTATGGCGATGATCCGCCTTGAATGCCGCCAAAATTAAAATCCGGCTTGTAGTAGAGGCCCCAAAGTTTGTCGGTCAGCAATCGGCCGTCCACATCGGAATAAAGCGGCGCATCCGTATCGACATGGATGACCGGCGGCATGCGGCCATCATTGGTCTTGTGCATGTTGGGATCGACGCCGAGTGTGCCTTCCTCGAGGCACCAGTATTTCCACATGCGGACGCCATCGTGCGTCTTGCCATCGCGCCCCTTGATGGAAACGGTGCGGGGCAGCTCCAGCATGTTCCAGATCTGGTTGACCCAAGGCCCTGTGCCCACCACCACATAGTCGCACTTGATCGTACCTTTGTTCGTCTTGATGGCCGTCACGGCCTTCGAGTTGTTGCCGAACTCGAAACCGGTCACCTCGCAGCCCGTCATGATGCGAACGCCTTCGCCTTCCGCCTTGGAGGCGAGGCCGTAGATCGAGGCCGTGTTGTTGGCGTAGCCGCCCTTCTTCTCGTGCAAGACCGAGGTGATGCCCTTGGCCTGCCAGTCGGAGAACAGGCCCTCCATGTATTTCTGGGAATCCTTGGCGCCCTCAACGAAGGTTGAGCCGTAGTTGATCTTCTTTTGCTGTTCGTAGATCGAGCCCACTTGTTCGTGCATCACTTCCGGGCTGATCTGCATGTAGCCGACGCCGTGATAGGAGTAGGCCTTGGGGTCGCTCTCCCAGACCTCGACGCACTGGGCCATCAGTTCCCGCATGGCCGGCTGATAATAGTTGTTGCGAACCACGCCGCAGGCGATCCCGGACGCGCCGGCGGCAATTGCGGCCTTATCGACGACAAGGATGTCCTTGCCGCTGCCGCGCCCGGTTTCCTTGAGCTTGAGCGCCAGATGATAGGCGGTCGAAAGGCCGTGAATGCCTCCGCCAATGATCGCGTATTTGACGCCGGATGGAACCGCCATGGACCTCGTCTCCCCGCTGATCAACCATATCATCCACAAATCGCGACCGATTGCAAACCAATTCTATCCAATTCCAACCAATTATGCTACGCTGCTCCCATGCTGGAAGAAATCGAGGCAAAAGACGATCTCGTTCCCGGTGCGGGCCGCGCCGCCCACCTCATCCTGGCTCGCATCAATCGGGCTATCGAAACGGGGGTATACGCGGATGGCGACCAGTTGCCAGCGGAACGCCAGCTCGCCATCACGTTCGGAACGGCCCGCTCGACCATCAGGAAGATTCTGGATCAGCTCGAGCAGCGAAACCTCATTGTTCGAAGGGTCGGCAGCGGCACATTCGTCAATTTTAGTGGCCCCATTCGCCCGGGGATGGAGGATATCGCCGATCTCGTGAGCCCGTTGCAGTTGATCGAGACCCGATTCGCCGTCGAGCCTTACATGGCGAGGCTGGCGGCGCTGCACGCGACGGGCAGCGATCTCGACAAGTTCGAGGATGTGTTGCGCCGGATCGAAGCATCGCAGAACGACCAGAACCTGTTCACGCAACTCGACTCGGAATTTCACCTGGAGCTTGCGCGCTGCTCGCGCAATCCGCTCATCGTTCGCATGTATCAGCAGGTCAACATGGTGCGGTTCCACGCCCAGTGGGATCGCATGAAGCAACTCATCCTCTCAGCCGAGAAGATTGCCGTCTATAACAGCCAGCATCGCGCGATCTATGAGGCGCTGCGCCAGCGTGATGGGCAGGGTGCCGTCGATCAGATCAACCGGCACCTGGAATTGGCGCGGCAGGATTTGATCGGGGCGGACAGCGGTTAGAGTTTCCTCCCTTGTTTTTGTTTGTCATCGCCGGATTTATTCCGGCGACCCATTGTGCCGTTGCTGGAATGCCTGAGTTTGGTTTGGCATGGGTCCCCGGACCAAGTCCGGGGATGACAGAACAAGAGAGAATGAGCCTACACCCACTTGAAAACAAAGAAACTCCAGATCAATGACAGCGCGAGCCCGCCCAACAGGGGCTCTCCGTAAAACCCAAGCCAGCCCAGGAATATGAAGGCGCTGCCGAGGAGGGTGATGAACAGCCGGTCACCGCGGGTCGTATCCAGGCCGAAGACGCCATGGCGGGGCCCGCCGCCCGGCGCGTAATACTCCCAAACGCCCATCGCCGCGATCGAGGCAAAGATGAAGAGAAAGAAGGCGATGGAGACGCGGTTCCATGCCATCCAGGTGCCAAGCGGCTCTTGCCACCATTGGGCCGAGAAGATGATGGGCTCCATGGCTTCTCCTTACACGCGGCCCAGGGCAAAGCCCTTGGCGATATAATTGCGCACGAAATAAATGACGACGGCGCCGGGGATGAGGGTCAGCACGCCGGCCGCGGCGAGCAACCCCAACTCATAACCCGAGGTACTCGCCGTCTTGGTCATTGCCGCGACGATGGGTTTGGCGGCAACCGATGTGAGATTCTTTGCCAGAAGCATCTCGACCCAGTAGAACATGAAACAGAAGAAGGCGGCAACGCCGATACCGGCGGAAATGGTGGGCAGGAAGATGCGACCGAAGAACTGGGGGAACGAATAGCCATCGACATAAGCAGTTTCGTCGAGCTCCTTGGGCACCCCCGACATGAAACCCTCGAGGATCCACACGGCCAGCGGAATATTGAACAATGTGTGCGCCAGAGCCACGGCCCAAGGCGTGTCGAACAGGCCCACGGCTGAATAGAGATTGACGAATGGGAGCACGAATACGGCGGGCGGCGCCATGCGATTGGACAGCAGCCAGAAGAACAAGTGCTTGTCGCCCAGAAAGCGGAAGCGCGAGAAGGCGTAGGCCGCGGGCAATGCCACCAGGATCGACAAGACCGTGTTGATCAGGACATAGGTTATGGAATTGATGTAGGCGTTGTACCAGGTGGGATCGGTGAAGATCGTCCGATAGCTGGCAAGCGTGAAGTCGCGAGGGAAGGCGCTGAAGCCGCCGAGAATTTCATTGGTCGTCTTGAACGACATATTCAGCAGCCAATAGATCGGAAGCATCAGGAAGATGATGTAGACGATGGGCACGATATAGCGCTTCGACATCAGTTGGCCTCGTTCCGCATGGTGAGCGTGTAGAACAGCCAGCTCAGGAACAGGATGATCAAGAAGTAAATGATGGAGAAGGCGGCGGCGGGACCCAAGTCGAAGCCGCCCAGGGCCTTCTGCACGAGATCGATCGACAGGAACTTCGTGGTGCTGCCCGGCCCGCCGCCGGTGAGCACGATGACCTCGGTGTAGATCATGAAAGAATCCGTGAAGCGCAGGAGAATGGCGATGGTGAGCACGTGCTTCAGCTTCGGCAGCTGGATATAGCGGAACACCGCCCAGGGCCTGGCGCCGTCGATCTTCGCGGCCTGGTAATAGGCATCGGGAATCGACACGAGGCCGGCATAACACAAGAGAACGACGAGCGACGTCCAGTGCCAGACGTCCATGAGGATGACTGTGAACCACGCCGCCATGGGTTGGCGCGTATAATTGTAGGGAATGCCGAGTGCATTGAGCCCCTTGCCGAGCAGGCCGATGTCGGGAAGCGCCATGATGTTCCACATCGACCCCACGACATTCCATGGAATGAGAAGGGGCAGGGCCATCAGTACGAGGCACACCGAAACCCATGGCCCCCGGCGCGGCATGCAGAGCGCTATCGAGAGGCCGAGCGGAATCTGGATCAAGAGAACGAGGCTGGTAAAGATGATCTGCCGCCAGAGGGAGTCATGGAATTGCGTGTCATGCAGAATCTGTCGGAACCAGGTGGTGCCGGACCAGAAGAACACGTTGTTTCCGAAGGTCTCCTGAACGGAATAGTTCACCACCGTCATCAGCGGGATCAGCGCGTTGAAGGCGACAAGCACAAAGACGGGGATAACCAGAAGCCAGGCGCGCTGATTGACGGTTTTGTTCATGGCCGCGGTTCCACGATCCAGCCATTCTCATAAATTTGCGTATGCGACGGGTCGAAGGCGAGATGGGCCTGGCGCTCAGGAATGCCGCCGCCTTCCGGCACCAGCAGTTTGATGCTTTGGTCAGCGGCTCGCGTTTCAACGATGCGGAACCGGCCCGCATCAGCCACTTTTACCACATCGACGGGGATGCCTTTCTTGGTAAACTTCACGAATTCGGGCCTGACGCCGAGCTCAAGTTTTAGGCCGCTACCTTTATAGTCTCGCGCATTGGCGGTGGGGATCGACTGACCCGCAAATGAGGCCTTACCCCCTTTCACTTCACACGGCAGCACGTTCATGCCGGGCGAACCGATGAAATGGCCGACGAAAGTATGCATCGGCCGCTCGAATAACTCGATGGGGGTTCCCGTCTGAACAATCTGGCCATTGTTCATGACCACGACCTGATCGGCGAAAGTGAGGGCCTCGGTCTGGTCATGGGTCACATAGATCATGGTGCGCCTGATGCGCTGGTGCAGTTCCTTCAGTTTAGAACGGAGTTGCCATTTGAGATGCGGGTCGATGACGGTGAGCGGTTCGTCGAACATGATGACATTGACGTCCGATCGGACCAGGCCGCGCCCCAGCGAGATTTTTTGTTTGCCGTCCGCTGTCAGATTCGAAGCGCGATTCTTGAGCGTCCTTGAGAGATCGAGCATTTCCGCGATCTCGCGCACGCGCTTGTCAACTTCCGCCTCACCCACCCCGCGATTTCGCAGCGGGAAGGCGAGATTGTCGTAAACCGTCATGGTGTCGTAGATCACCGGAAACTGAAACACCTGGGCGATGTTGCGCTGTTCCGGCGTCGAGCCTCCCACGTCGCGGTCATCGAACAGGATCTGGCCCTTGGTCGGGACCAGCAGGCCGGAGATCAGATTGAGGAGGGTCGTCTTGCCGCAACCGGAGGGGCCGAGCAGGGCATAAGCGCCACCGTCGGCCAACTCAAGCGACATGCGCTGCAACGCGTAGTCGTCGTCGCTCCGGGGATCGGGCAAGTAGCTGTGCCGCAAATTCCGAAGCGTTATCTTGGCCATCAGAGCGCCTTCCCCTTCCCCCCTCGCGGGGGAAGGTGGATCGCGCCGCAGGCGCGAGACGGATGAGGGGGCTGCTTCAGTGAGTCCTTTCGTTGACTGGATAAGCTGAACCGCCCCCTCATCCGGCGCTTCGCGCCACCTTCCCCCGCGAGGGGGGAAGGGAAAAACAGAACTGGCCGCTGCGCTTTCATCAGACGATGAACTCGTTGTTGGCGTCGAAGAAAAGGCTTTGGTCAACATCGACATAAAGCTTCGCCGTAGCGCCAACCTTCAGGGGATGGATTCCATGCGATTGAGATACCCAGGTCCTGCCATCGACGTCGAAGTGAATGACACTTTCGGACCCGGAAATCTCTGTGACGAGAACCCGGCCCTCGACCGCCCCCACTGCTTTGCCTTGTCCGTCAGGCCCGATATTATGAGGGCGGATGCCGATCGTGTAATCGCCGTCGGCTAAGGATTTTTCCGCCTTGCCGGCGGGCCACTTTTTCTTGCCGAATATGGTAATGGCGCCGCCGCGTTTGGAGATTTTCGCAGTGTTGATGGGCGGATCGGAGAAGACCTGCGCGGTTAAAAGGTTTCTCGGTTTGCGATAGACGGTGGAGGTTGGGCCGAACTGCGTGACGCGGCCTTCGTGCAGCGTTGCAGTGTTGCCGCCGAATAGCAAAGCCTCTGTGGGCTCGGTTGTGGCATAGACAACAATGGCGTTGCGGCCCGCGAAAAG
>JBGTNZ010000307.1:0-4029 GCA_041742805.1 Aestuariivirga sp. | reverse complement strand
AGGGAGCGCAACAGCACGGCCACGAGTTCAGGGTTGTCGCCCGCTCCCACGGCTTGCGCGGAAAGCCCGCCCGTCGACCAGCGCAAGAAGGTGAACCCACCGAAGATGATCGTGAACAGCAACGCGCCTACGGCGATGGCGCCGATGTAATAGGGGTCCGGCAATTGGCCGATGACCGCCGTGTTGACCACGCCGATCAAGGGCTCCGATACGTTCGACAACATGATCGGAACGGCGATTGCGAGCACTGAGCGGTGGGTGATGGGGGCTGCGGCGGGAAGGGCCATGGGCTGTCAGTTGCGTTGATCGCTGGCGCAAGTCAAGCTGAGCCAATGTGTGTTTTGCCGGTAAAATTTCTTGACTGGTTCGCTTCGCGTGGATGGAGTCCGCGGCCGCATCAGCTTGCACTGCTAGAGCATGCGGCGAAGGGCGACAGCGTGCTGCTCATCTCGCCGACGGGAGGCGGCAAGACGCTCGCCGGCTTCTTGCCCAGCCTTGTCGAGCTGTCGGAACCCCACGAACATACCGGAATTCACACGCTTTATATTTCTCCGCTCAAGGCGCTGGCCATCGACATCGCCCGCAATCTCGAAGCACCGGTTGCTGAAATGGGCCTGCCCGTCACCATCGAGACACGCACCGGCGATACGCCGCATTCCAAACGCAAGAGGCAGCGCGAGAAACCGCCGGACATTCTCATCACGACGCCGGAACAGATGTCGTTGCTCGTCGCCGATGCTGGTGCGGCGCATCTGCTCCGCGATCTCAAAACCGTCATCATCGACGAGCTGCATGCCATCGTTACTTCGAAACGGGGTGTGCTGTTGTCGCTCGCCCTCTCACGAGTCGCGACCCATTCGCCGGCGGCCCGCCGCATCGGTCTTTCCGCGACGGTGGCCGATCCGGATGCCTTGCGTGCCTGGCTGGTTCCGACGGGTTCTGCCCCAGCCCCGCTGGTTCTGGGCAAGGCAGGTGCGCAGCCGAACATCCGTATTCTGAAATCGGTCGAGCGCGTGCCATGGGCCGGGCATTCCTCGCTCTATGCGATTCCCGAAATCTATGAAGAAATCGGCAATGCCAAATTGACTTTGGTGTTCGTCAACACCCGCTCGCAGGCGGAATCTGTATTCCAATCCCTGTGGGAAGCGAACGAAGACAATTTGCCCATCGCTTTGCATCATGGCTCTTTGGATGTGGCCCAGCGCCGCAAGGTGGAAGCCGCCATGGTGGCTGGAAAATTGCGCGCCGTCGTCTGCACCTCAACACTCGATCTCGGCATCGACTGGGGCGAAGTCGATCTGGTGATCCAGGTGGGGGCGCCCAAGGGATCAAGCCGCCTGCTTCAGCGTATTGGCCGCTCCAATCACCGGCTGGATACGCCGAGCGAAGCTTTGTTGGTGCCCTCCAACCGGTTCGAGGTGCTCGAGTGCGAGGCGGCTGGGCAGGCGGTCAAGGCCAATGCTCAGGATACGGAGTATCCCTCGGTGCTGAAGCTCGATGTGCTGGCTCAGCATATTCTTGGGCGGGCTGTCGCGGGTCCGTTCCATCCGGATCAACTGTTTGCCGAGGTGGCTCAGGCCTGGACATATCGCAATCTCGCGCGCGAGGATTTCGCCAAGACAGTCGACTACGTGGCGACCGGCGGTTATGCGCTTCGGGTTTATGAAAGATACGCAAAGCTGAAGAGACAACCCGACGGCAGTCTCCGGCTCGCGCATCCGCGCCTGGCCCAGGTCTACCGGCTCAATGTCGGCACCATCGTCGAGGCGGAGATGCTGAAAGTCAGGCTTGCCAGCGTGAAGACACGGCTGGGCAAGCGGACGATTATCGGTGGCCGGGTGCTGGGCGAGCTTGAAGAATATTTCCTGTCGCAATTGGCGGTGGGCGATACGTTTGCGTTCTCCGGGGAAATCCTGCGCTTCGAAGGGCTCGATGAGTTCGGAGCGCTGGCGACGCGGACCAAGGCACGCGAACCGATGATACCCTCCTACGATGGCGGGAAATTTCCACTCTCCACCTATCTGGCCGAACGGGTGCGGCGCTTGCTGGCTGACCCCAAAGCATGGGGCGCGCTGCCGCCGCAAGTGCGCGACTGGCTATCACTGCAGCGAGAAAAATCCATGGTACCCACCGCCCGGCAGATGCTGGTCGAGACTTTTCCCCGCGGCACCACGCATTATATGGTTGCCTATCCTTTCGAAGGGCGCCTTTCCCACCAGACGCTCGGCATGCTTCTTACCCGCAGGCTCGAACGTTTGGGCGCGCAGCCGCTGGGTTTCGTGGCGTCGGAATATGCGATGGTGATCTGGACGGTGCGCGATCTCTCGCTGTTCATCGGCAGCGGCCGCCTGTCTCTCGCCAAACTGTTCGATGAGGATATGCTGGGCGATGACCTCGAGGCCTGGCTGGCGGAATCGAATTTGATGAAGCGCACCTTCCGCACCGCAGCCATTATCAGCGGCCTGATCGAACGCCGCATGCCGGGGAAAGAAAAAACGGGGAGGCAGATGACGGTCAATACCAACCTGATCTATGATGTGTTGCGAAGCCACCAGCCCGATCACATTTTACTGCGTGCCTCATGGGACGATGCCGCCGACGGACTTATCGACATTCACCGGCTTGGAAATTTGCTGAGGCGTATCAAGGGCGCTATCGTGCACCGGGCGCTGGACACTGTCTCCCCGCTCGCCGTTCCGGTGCTGCTTGAGATCGGGCGCGAATCCATTTACGGCGAAGGCCATGATGCCCTTCTCGCCGAAGCTGCCGGCACCCTCATCGAGGAGGCCATGGGGCTTGTCTAGAACCCACCGCATCGGGCTTGGCGGCCTCGACTTCATTCCCGATCTCTCGGGAGCGCTTTACGTACCTGCGTTCAGGGCCCTGTTGGTGGCCGACCTGCATCTCGAAAAAGGTTCAAGCATCGCCCGGCGACGGGTGCATCTGCCGCCCTACGATACGCGTTCAACACTTTCGCAGCTCCTGGCAGTCATCGCCGCTATAAGGCCTGAGCAGCTGATTTTCCTCGGCGATAGTTTTCACGACGGCCAAGCGCGCGACCGGATCGATGCCGCCGATCTCGCAACGCTCCGCGCCATTACCTCTGAACGCCGCACCATCTGGATCGCCGGCAATCACGACCCTTCACCACCGCAGGATATCGGCGGCACGATCATGACGGAAGTGGCGCTCGGCCCCGTCACATTGCGGCACGAACCCAGGTCACTCGCTCGTGAGGAAGTGGAGATCGCCGGACATTTGCATCCGGGCGCGTCAGTTGAACAGCGGGGCCGCAGGATTCGCTGCCGCTGTTTCATCGGCAATGAACACCGTGTCGTCATGCCGGCTTTCGGCAGTTACGCGGGAGCATTGAGTATTTCAGCGGAACCCTTCGCGGCACTGTTCGCGGAATTCCACGTATGGATGCTGGGTACGCGCGCCATTCACCGTTTTCCCGCGAAGCGGGTCAGATAATCAACCGGCCTTTGCCTGTAATGCCGAGATGAGCTCGGGCGTCGCTTCGCCTGTGACTTTCATGCCGGATTGAAGTTGAAAGAGGCGGATTGCATTGGCCGTTTGCGCTCCCATCTTGCCGTCGGGCTCGCCGACATTGAAGCCCAGGCGCGAGAGAAGCTCCTGCGCTTTCTTCACCGGATCGGCCTCGGTGATGGGCGCTGCAACGAGGACATCCCACTCACGGTTGGCGACCGCCACCACATTGGCGTCGTCGACGGCGGGTTCAGCTTTCCATGCCGCCAGACGGCCTGTTATCTGCTTGAATATTCCTGGAGCCGCTGTCCCCGCAAGCTGGCCTGCGCGCTTTACCGCGTCCTCATCTCCTTGCCGACCCGCCAAAGTGTACCAGAACATTGCTTCGCCCGTGTCGATCTTGGTTCCCAATCCGCGCTCGTAGAGAACGGCGAGGTTGAACTGGCTGTCTTTCAGCCCACGCTCGGCCGCTTTGCTGAACCAGCCGAAGGCTTTGTCGTAATTGGGCGTGCCAGCGCGATTGCCGGCGGCGATCACAGC
>JBGTNZ010000306.1:0-2779 GCA_041742805.1 Aestuariivirga sp. | reverse complement strand
GTTCTTGAAGCACCCGCCGGATTGGTTGAAGTGACTGCTCACTGCCGCGATGGCAAAGCGGAGCGGATTACACTCCGCAATGTGCCCTCTTTCGCCGACAGGATAGCCGCAAGCCTTGAGGTCGAAGGCCTGGGTACATTGACCGTCGACACAGCCTTCGGTGGCGATAGTTTCGTGATGATTGATGGAAAATCGCTGGGCCTTTCCATGATACCGGATGAAGCGCGTGACATCGCAGTCGCCGGCCGTCGCATCGTAAAGGCCGCCAACGAGCAGCTAAGTTTTACCCATCCCGCGCTCCCCGGCTGGACTCATTTTTCCTTTGCCTTCGTGACCGGCCCCCTGGAGCGTATCGACGGACACCTTTCAAGCCGCAATGCCTGCGTCATCAAGCCGGGGAAGATCGACCGTTCGCCCACGGGAACTGGATGCTCGGCCCTCATGGCCGTGCTTCAGGCCAAAGGATTGATGCGTGTGGGCGAAAGCTTCATCGGCCGCTCGATCATCGAGAGCCGTTTCACCGGCCGGATCGAGGAACTGGCTCAGGTTGGGGACCGGCAAGCTATTATTCCGACGATCACCGGCCGCGCCTGGATCACCGGACAATCGACGATCATGCTCGATCCCGCCGATCCGTGGCCAGATGGCTACAAGCTCTCCGACACCTGGCCCAATCTTTGAAAACTCAGTTGCCGTCTTCCGGCAAGCGCGGCAGGGGATGAACGTCGATTCCCTCTTCGCTGAGCGCCTTGGCGTCCTGAACGCTCGCCTCGCCATAAATGCCGCGCTTGTCAGCTTCCGCGTAGTGAATCCGCCGTGCCTCTTCGGCGAATTTGTCGCCGACATACTCGGCATTGGCCGCGACCGACTTCCGGACTTCACGCATCATGTCAAGCAGCATGGCGCTTCGCGGATCGACGGGCCCCGCCATCATTTTCTGAGGGCGTTCCCGCTTGCTGTTGGATTTCGCCGGAATGCCCGGCGCCATTAATTGTTTATGAACCTTGACCGAACTGCAAACGGAGCACGACACCAGACCGCCCTTGGACAGGCCTTCATACGCGGCGCTGTCGCGGAACCAACCATCGAATTCATGGCCTTTGTCGCAGATGAGATCGTATCTGATCATGGTGGTGCTACGTAGCAACCATGGCTAAAGGTTTCAAGTTAATGGTCCTTTGAGAGTGAACGCTCGCTTATGCTGCAAGGCCGGAATCCGCCGGCGGGCTTCCGCCACCTGCGCCACATCGATGTCGACCGTGAGAATCCTGGGCTCGCTCCCGGCTTCCGCAAGTATTTCGCCCCACGGCGAAACGACGAGGCTATGACCAAAGGTTTCCCGCCCGCTCTCATGGCGCCCGCCTTGCGCGGCGGCCAGCACGAAGCTTCCTGTCTCTATGGCCCTTGCTCGCAACAACACATGCCAGTGAGCGTCGCCCGTCGGCACTGTAAAGGCCGAAGGCACAGTGATGATTTCAGCCCCGCGGCCGGCCAGTTCGGTGTAAAGCGCCGGAAATCGCACATCATAGCAAATCGTCATCGCCAGCGTGGCCCACGGCAGCCGCAACAAACTCACCACATCGCCTCCTTTATAGGCGTTGGACTCGCGCAAAACCTGGCCATCCGGCAGGTCAACGTCGAACAGATGAATCTTGTCGTAGCGCGCGGCGATGGTTCCCCCGGGTGCAAACAACAACGATCTGTTAACAAGGCCCTCCGCGCCCTGAAGCGCAAGCGACCCGATATTAAGCCAGATGCCGAGTTCCCCCGCCAATGCGGCGAAGCCGGCAACCGAAGGATCTTCAGCCTCCGGCCGCGCTATCGCTTTAAGACGGGGCCTGTCGGGTTCTAGAATATTGGTCATCTCCGGCGTGGTGACGAAACGCGCGCCCCGCGAATGCGCGTCTCGGATAAAATTCGAAGCATCTTTGAAGTTGCGGCCCATGTCGCGGCCCGACCGCATCTGGACAAGCGCCGCTGTAAACCTCACGCAGCAACCAGCAAGCTGTCGAGCCTGCCGCGGCGGTCGAGATCATAAAGGTCGTCGCTGCCACCCACGTGGGTCTCGCCGATAAAAATTTGCGGCACCGTCCGCCGGCCGTTGGCCTTGCTCATCATGCGCTGGCGTTCCGCCGGGTCGCGGCTTACGTCAATCTCACGAAAGGCCACTCCCTTCCGCTTCAGAAGCGCCTTGGCCGTATGGCAAAACGGGCAATAGGGCGTGGTATAAATTGTAATTTCCGGCATGATTCGCTTCATATATGGAGCCGTGCGGGTTCAAGGACAAGAGCGAACACCAGCACATCCACCTGCGCCGCTCCAGCCCGCTTCAGCGCTTGCGTGCAGGCTGCCGATGTCGCACCCGTTGTCAGAACATCGTCGATTAAAAGGATTTTGCGGCCCGCGATAAATGCCTCCCCTTCGGCTGCCACTCGGAAAGCTCCCTTCAGGTTTTTTCGCCGCGCCGCGCTGTCGAGTCCAACCTGCGGCCGCGTTGACTTGACGCGGGTGAGGATATTGCTCCGCCAAGGTTTGCCTCGCAGTTCAGCAAGGCGCTGGGCCAGATAGCTGGACTGGTTGAATCGACGCTGCCACAACCGAAAGCGGTGCAGCGGCACTGGTATCAGCAGATCGGCCTCCTCCAGCAGCACGCGCCCGGCCCTTGCCATCATCCGGCTCATCAGCAAGCCGGTTTCCTGGGTGTCATGGTATTTCAGTCCATGCACCAGATTCCGCGAGGTCTCGTCGAAGGCTACCGCCGCCCGCGCCCGCTGCCACG
>JBGTNZ010000305.1:0-4752 GCA_041742805.1 Aestuariivirga sp. | reverse complement strand
AGCGCGCCGGAAATACCGGTGCCAACCACGACAACATCCGTTCGCTCAAACTTTTTCAAGGAATCCGTCGCCAATGCGGATTGGCGATGGCTCTGCCACACGGATTTACCCGTCCGCAGATCGCGTTTTTGGGTCAGCATTACAACTGTCCAGCACCCGGACCAGCCAGGTCCGGGTGTTCGAGCAGCTCGCGATTATTCGGCAGCTTCTTCGCGGTCTTCTTCGCTCTCCGTGTTGGAGGCCGAGTTGACGACCTCCGACAGTGACGTAAGAAGCTCGTCCGCCGCTTTCTCTTCATTCAGCGTTTCTTCCAGGAGGGCGGCGGCATCGTCATGGCCGAGAAGCTTTGCCCATTCCACCAGGGCGCCGTAGCGCGCAATTTCATAGTGCTCCACGGCTTGGGCGGCGGCCAGAATCCCCGCGTCCAGCACCGCCTCTTCCTCGGCTTCTTCAATCAGTTCGTTGCCCTCTTCGACCAACCCGTCCATGGCAGGGCATTTTTTGCCGCGGGCTGTCTTGCCTATGATTTTAAAAACCTCTTCCAGCCGGCCTACATGGCCCTCGGTTTCTTCAGCATGATTGGTGAAGGCCTCGCTCAAGTCCTCATTGCTGGCCTTCTTGGCGAGCTTGGGCAGCGTTCTGACGAGTTTTTTCTCGGCATAATAGATGTCCCGCAATGTATCGTGGAAAAGATCTGCCAAATTGGAAATGGCCATCGGTTGCCTCCTCTCTGTTTTGCTAACTACCTTGAACGTGACGCAATTTTTTTAGTTCCAATCCATTTCATAATTTCTCCAAAAGCGGGGTTGAGTCAGGAAACGCGATATCCAAGCAACTTTTTGACGGCTGAGCGATTTTATCATCAGGTCATTGGTGACCTCAGAAAAGGAGTTCGTCATGAATCGCGATCACGAAAAAGGCATGGGCCAGCAAGGTCAACAAGGCGGGCCGGGCGGCGGCAAATCCGGTCAACAAGGCGGCCAGGACGGCGGCAAGTCGGGTCAGCAAGGCGGCGGCAAGTCCGGCCAGCAAGGTGGCCAAGGCGGCGGTAAATCCGGCCAGCAAGGCGGGCAGGGCGGTGGCCAGTCCGGCCAGCAGGGTGGCAAATCCGGCCAGCAAGGCGGACAGGGCGACGGAGGTTTTGGTCAGGGGCAGCAGGGCGGCGACAATCGCAATCGCTAATTCAGCCAAAATTTTGTACCCGCGGGCTTCGTGCCTGCGGGTATTTTTATGAACCTAACGTTCGCCTTTGCGGTAGGGGATCATCAAAGCGCGCGGATAGGCGGAGCGGCGCGACATCACGATCAGCGCCAGGATCGACAGGATGTACGGCAACATCAAGAATACCTGATACGGCACGTAGCCGCCTGCGAGCTGCTGCAATCTGAGCTGATAGGCATCGAAGGCGCCAAATAAAAGCGCGCCAAGCAGCGCCTTGCCGGGCCTCCAGGAGCCGAACACCACCAAGGCCACCGCGATCCAACCGCGGCCGTTGATCATTTCGAAGAAGAAAGAGTTGAAAGCCGAGAGCGTCAGGAAGCTGCCGCCAATACCCATAAGCGCGCTGCCAAACATCACCGCCGCCATGCGCACCCAGATGACATCGATGCCCTGCGCTTCCGCCGCTTGCGGGTTTTCGCCAACGGTCCGCACCGCCAAACCAACCGGTGTCCGGTACAACAGCCAGCCAACGACTGCTACGGCGATAAATGCGAGATAAGTCAGCGGCGTTTGCCGGAAAAGCGCTTCGCCAATTATCGGAATATCCGAGAGCACGGGCACGGGCCACGGCTGGAAGGGAACGATCTTGGGCGGAGATGTCACTTGCGGGAACGATAAGCGATAGGCGTAATAGGAGAGCGAAGTGGCCAACAGCGTTATGCCGATCCCCGTTACATGCTGCGAGAGGCCGAGCGGCACCACCAGAAAACCGTGCAGGAAGCCGAACGCGGCGCCCACCAGGGCCGCCACCAGCACACCCGCCCAGAGATCGCCTCCCAGAAATACCGTGAGCCAGCCGGCAAACGCGCCAGCCGTCATAATGCCTTCGATGCCGAGATTGAGCACGCCGGCCCGCTCGCAGATGAGTTCTCCCAGGGTTGCAAAAATCAGTGGCGATGCAATGCGGACGGCGGCCGCCCAGAGCGAGGCCGTGAACAGGATTTCAAGCGCGTCCAAGGGAGCGCCAGCGCATGCGGTAGCGCGTCATCATGACGGCGGTTACCATGGAGAGAAGGGAAAGCGCTACCATCACGTGGGCAATATAACTGGGAACACCGGCCGTCCGGCTCATGGCATCGGCGCCAACGAACACCGCGGCCACGAAGATCGCCGCGGCGATGACGCCCAAAGGATGCAGCAGCGCCAGCATGGCGACGACGATTCCGGTATAACCAAAGCCCGGTGATAGATCGAGGGTGAGATTGCCCTTGAGGCCCGCCACTTCGGTCATGCCGGCAAGCCCCGCAAGCCCGCCTGACAGCAACGCCGTTTTGGCCAGCACGATATTGACGGGAATGCCGGCAAAGGAAGCGGCTTTCGGATTGTGGCCGACGGCTCGCATCTCATAGCCAAGGGCTGCCTTGCGGTCGATGAACCAGACGGCGATGGCGGCGGCGATGGCGATCACGAAACCAAAATGCAGCCGCTTGCCCTCCGCGAGCTTGGGCAATTGTGCCTCGGGAATGACCCTCTCGGACTGTGGCCAGCCAAGACCCATGGGATCCTTCAAGACGCCTTCGAGTAGCATGCTGACGAACAGTACGGCCACGAAATTGAAAAGCAGGGTCGTCACCACCTCGTCGACGCCGAAGCGGGTTTTCAGGAAGGTTGGCACCGAAAGCATCAGCGCGCCGCCGAGCATGGCGGCCACCATAAGCACCGGAATAAGAATGGGTTGCGGCAGCGGCAGCAGTCCGGTTCCAAGAACGACGGTCATCACCGCGCCCGCATAGAGCTGTGCCTCGGCGCCGATATTCCAGAGCTTGGCCCGAAACGCCACGGCGACAGCCAGCCCGGTGAAGATCAGGGGCGTGGCGCGGGTTAGCGTTTCCAGGAAAGCGAATTGCGAGCCCGCCGCCCCCTTCACCATCAGCCCCAGCACTGAAAAGGGCGAGGCGCCGGAGAGCATCACCAGCACGGCGCAGAACACGACGGAGGCCGCAAGTGCCCCCACGGGATAACCAATCAGGATGCGGAGCGGGCGTTTGCCGCGCGGTTCAAGCCGCATCGGCGGTGCTCTCGGTTTCGAAACCCTGGCCTGCCATCATCAGCCCCAATTGCTGGATGGTGACGTCGCCCCGCGGCATGGGCGGAGAAAGCCGGCCCCGATGGATGACGGCGATGCGGTCCGCCAGCGTCAGCAATTCGTCGAGATCCTCGGAAATCAGCAAGATCGCGGCGTTGCGTTGGCGGGCCGACAATAATTGCGCGTGGACATAACTGATGGCGCCCACATCGAGGCCCCGCGTCGGCTGATTGGCGAGGATCAAGCGGGGGCTGTTGGCCATGACGCGGCCCAAAATTAGTTTCTGCATGTTGCCGCCGGACAAAAGCCGCACCTGCGCTTCGGGAGAGGGGCATTTCACCGCATAATCGGCGATGATTTTCTCGGCAAAGACACGGGCCTTCGTCCAGTCGATCAGGCCAAGCCTGGCAAATTCCGAAGCGCGGTAGCTTTCCGAAATCACGTTCTCGGTGACGGTCATGTCGCCGATCAGGCCTTCAGCCTGGCGGTCTTCGGGTATGCGCGCCACGCCTTTGGCCACCATGACGCGGGGCGAGACTTCCAGAAGTTCGGCGCCGCCGAGGGTGATCGTCCCGCTGGTCGGAGCCACGACGCCGCCCACGACATCGGCGAGAAGACTTTGGCCGTTGCCGGACACCCCGGCAATTCCGGTGATTTCACCGGCGCGAAGCTCAAGATTTATATCGTCGAGATGTTTTGCGGCTTTGCGCACACTGACATGCTCAAGACGGAGCACAATATCGCCCGGCGCCTGCGGCTCGGCTTTAGCCTGCGGAATATTGCGGCCGACCATCAGTTCGGCAAGTTCAGCCCGGGTTACGCCCGCCACATCGCGCTCGGCCACAAGCTTGCCCGCGCGCAACACCGCGACACGGTGGCACGCCGCCAGAATTTCGTTCAGCTTGTGGGAGATGAAGATGATCGACAATCCCTTGGCGACGAAGCGTTTCAGGGTGTCGAAGAGCGACGCCGATTCCTGGGGCGTCAACACCGCGGTCGGCTCATCGAGGATGAGGATTTTCGCCTCGCGGTATAGCGCCTTGAGAATGGCGACGCGCTGGCGCTCGCCCACCGAAAGGGTCGCCACGGTGGCATCGGGATCGACCTCCAGCCCGAAGGTTTTTCCCAGCTCGCGGATGCGCGCCCGCGCGCGCCCGCGATCGGAAGACAGGGACCAGAGAGATTCGGTGCCCAGCACGATATTGTCGAGCACCGTCAGATTGTCCGCCAGGGTGAAATGCTGGTGCACCATGCCGACGCCCGCATTGATGGAGGCTGCGGGCGAGCCGGGTGCGAGGGGCTCGCCCTCGATCTCGATTGTTCCCTCCTCGGCGACATAGTGTCCGAAGAGGATATTCATCAGCGTGGTTTTGCCGGCGCCATTCTCACCGAGCAGGCCCACGATCTCGCCCCGCCTCAGGGAAAGCGAGATCGCGTCATTGGCGGTGAGGGGACCGAAACGCTTGGTGATGCCGGAGAGCTTGAGAACAATCTCCCGCTCTCCG
>JBGTNZ010000304.1:0-4691 GCA_041742805.1 Aestuariivirga sp. | reverse complement strand
CAAGGGGCATCTGGGCGAAGTGACTCATGGCGGGGTGGGCTTCACGGCGGAGGTGAGAGGGCTTGCCCATCTGCTTCATCAGCCGAAGGGGCGCATCTTTCAATTCGGCTGCGATGCGGTTTTGGGGGATGCGCGTTGCGGCGTCAATCTTGAGACGGCGGCTTTTCGCAGTGTGGGCAGTGTCCTTTCAGCGGAGGAGAATCGGCGGCTCTTTGTTGCCGGCCTCGAGGCCTACGAGGAAAGCTGGTTCGCGCGCGGCACCTTGACCTGGACCAGCGGCGCCAACACGGGGCGGGTGGGCGAAGTGAAATTCCATCGCGAGAGCGGCACGCAAATTTTGGTCGAGCTTTGGCAGGAGATGCCGGAACCGGTGGCGGCGGGCGATGGCTTCCTGATCCGCGCGGGCTGCGACAAGCAGTTTTCGACCTGCCAGGCGAAGTTCAACAACGTGGTGAACTACCGGGGCTTCCCCCACATCCCAGGCGATGACTTCGTGCTGTCGTATGCGACGAGGGACGATCCAAGTAATGATGGGGGGAAGAGATAGAAAGAGCCCTCATCCGGCCTTCGGCCACCTTCTCCCATGCCTCTCGGCACGGGGAGAAGGCGCTTCAATGTTGTGCCTTCGCCCGCGCGGAACGCGTGGGAGAAGGTGCCCGACAGGGCGGATGAGGGCCTCTTCCCACAAATGCAATAGCGGAAATCCATGACCCAAGCCTCCGACATTGTGCGCGTCGCGCGGGGATGGGTGGGCACGCCTTATCGGCATCAGGCGAGCCTCAAGGGGGTGGGGGCTGATTGTCTTGGGCTGGTGCGCGGCATTTGGCGGGAGATTAATGGGGAAGAGCCGGAATGCGTGCCGGCTTACTCGGCCTCCTGGGCGGAACACGGGGGCGGGGAAGCACTGGCGGAGGCGGCGCGGCGCAATTTGACTGAAATTCCGTGTGCGGACTTTCGTGACGGGGATTTGCTGCTGTTCCGCTGGCGCGGGCATTTGCCGGCCAAGCACGCGGGGGTGGCGACCTCGTCCACCCATATGGTGCATGCGCAGGACAATGCCTGCGTTACTGAAATTTTTCTGTCGCGCTGGTGGCTGCGCCACCTGGCTTTCGCTTTTCGCTTTCCCGGAGTTGACGCCTGATGGCGACCGTTGTGCTGCAATATGTGGGCGGGGCCGTGGGGACGGCGCTGGGTGGCCCGATCGGCGGCATTATTGGCCGCGCGGTTGGGGCGGTGGCGGGTAACTTTATCGACCAATCGCTGTTTGGAGGCGGCGGGACGCGTCGCATCGAAGGGCCGCGTGTCAACGATCTCCGGGTGATGTCGAGTTCCGAAGGAGCGCCGATCCCGCGGCTGTGGGGACGCATGCGCGTGGCGGGCCAGGTGATCTGGGCCACCAATTTTGAAGAGGTGAAGACCACCAGCACTGACACGACGTCATCGAAGGGCGGTGGCGGCAGCTCCTCGACCACAGAAACCACGGAATATGAGTACTTCGCCAATTTCGCGGTGGCGCTCTGCGAAGGCGAGATCGACCGCATCGGCCGCGTTTGGGCCGACGGCAAGGACCTCGACATTTCGGGACTGACCGCGAGACTCTATACCGGCACCGAAACACAAGAGCCCGACAGTCTGATCCTGGCGAAGGAGGGCGCGGGGCCGGTGCCCGGCTACCGGGGACTTGCCTATCTGGTGTTCGAGCGCATGCCGATATCGATATACGGCAACCGCTTGCCGCAGCTCTCAATCGAGGTGATCCGCGCGGCGGGCGGTGCTGAAACCCATGTGAAGGCCGTCAACATCATTCCGGGCAGTACGGAGTTTGGCTACGACACGATTGTGCAAACGCGCCCCCTCGGTGATGGGGTGACGGAGGCGGAGAATGCGCACGCCTCCGCAAGCCGTAGCGACTGGACGGTTTCCATCGATGATTTGACGGCGACCTGCCGCAACCTGGGCTCGGCCTCGCTGGTGGTGGCGTGGTTTGGCAATGATCTTCGTTGCGGCACGGCCACGCTCCGCCCTGGTGTGGAAAGCACCACCAAGGTGACCGAGCCCGGAACCTGGAAGGTTGCCGGCGTGAACCGCGATGGCGCTCATGTCGTCAGCACGAGCGAGGGGAGGCCAGCCTTTGGCGGCACGCCCTCCGACACTTCCGTGGTGAGCGCCATCGGCGACTTGCGGGCGCGCGGGCTCAGCGTCGTGTTCAATCCGTTTATCATGATGGATATACCAGCCGGCAATGGCTTGCCCGATCCCTATGGCGCAAGCGCGCAGGCGACTTACCCATGGCGCGGGCGCATCACGTGTTATCCAGCGCCCGGGCAGCCGGGAAGCGTCGATAAGACCGCAGCCTGCGCGAGCCAGATTCAGGCGCTGGTGGGAACCGCGGTGCCGGGAAATTTTTCGATCTCCGATGGCGCGGTGGTTTATTCGGGTCCCTCCGAATGGAGCTATCGCCGCATGGTGCTGCACTATGCCAAGCTGTGCGCCGTGGCGGGCGGTGTCGACGCCTTCCTCATCGGCAGCGAGATGCGAGCCCTCACCAGCTTGCGGGGAACCGCCAACAGTTTTCCGTTTGTGGCGGCACTGGTGGCCCTGGCCGCCGATGTGAAGACGATGCTTCCAGCCGCCAAGGTCTCTTACGGCGCCGACTGGTCGGAATACTTCGGCCATCAACCCGCCGACGGCACAGGCGATGTGTTCTTCCATCTCGATCCTCTGTGGTCTTCGCCCAATGTCGATTTCGTCGGCATCGACAATTACATGCCGCTGACCGATTGGCGCGACGGTCAACAGCATACGGACCGTCTCGCCGGCGCCGGGTCGATTTACGATCTCGACTATCTGGCTTCCGGCATCGCGGGCGGCGAAGGGTATGACTGGCATTATGCAACGGCTGCCGCGCGGCAGAGCCAAACCCGAAGCCCCATTACCGACGGGGCCTATAACAAGCCCTGGGTGTTCCGCTACAAGGACGTGAAGTCCTGGTGGCTCAATCAACATCGCAACCGCCCGGGCGGGATTGAATCCGGGGCGGCCACGGGCTGGGTGCCGCAGTCCAAACCCATCTGGTTCACCGAAGCGGGCTCGCCCGCCATCGACAAGGGGACCAACCAGCCCAATGCCTTCGTGGATGCGAAATCGGCGGAAAGCCTCCTGCCTTATTTTTCCAGCGGGCAACGGGACGATTTCGGCCTCGGACGCTATGTGACGGCGCTCAATACCTACTGGAGTATCCCTGGCGCTCACAATCCGGTGTCGGCGATTTATGGCGGTCCGATGGTGGATGCTTCGCGCATTGCCTTCTGGGCCTGGGACGCCAGGCCCTTTCCGTATTTTCCGGCGCGCGCTGACCTCTGGTCGGACGCCGTCAACTACGACCGCGGGCATTGGTTCAACGGCCGCATCGGTGCTGTGCCGCTGTGGCGGCTGATCGAAGCGGTGTGCGCCGGTTATGGTTTCACCAGCCTCGATGTGAGCGAGGTGGAGGGAGTGGTCGATGGCTATCTCATCGACCGCCCGATGCCGGCGCGCGATGCGCTCGAAGGCGTACTCGCGGCCTTCGCCATCGAGGCGGTGGAGCGCGAAGGGCTGCTGAAGTTCCGCATGCGCCAGTCCGGCTCCATTGCGGCGTTGGGCGTTGATGGCTTTGTCGAGACAAATTCGGATGCACCGCTGTTCGCGCTCACCCGCGCCCAGGAAACCGAGCTGCCCGCGGTGGTGAGACTGGCCTATATCGACGGGGAGCGCGACTATCGCCGCGCCAGCGTCGAAACCAGACGCCTGCAGGGCGGGAGCGCCCGCGAAATATCGGTCGAGCTGCCATGCGCCGTCCGCCAGCCGATCGCCCAGATGCGCGCCGAAGTGGCCTTGCAGGAAAGCTGGACGGCGCGCGATGCGATTGAACTTGCAGCGCCGCCAAGCCGGATTGAACTGGAGCCCGGCGATGTGGTGACGCTGGCCCTTGCTTCCGGCGCCAGGCCGTTCCGCATCGAACACATTGCCGACGGCGACTACCGGAAGCTCCGGGCCAAGAGCTATCAGGCTTCGGTCTTCGAACTTCCCGCAGCGCCAAGCCGCCCGGGCACCGTTCCTCCGGTTTTCATCTTCGGCACGCCCGACGCCGTCTTTCTCGACCTGCCGATCGCCACCGCGAATATTGTTGCCCATGCGCCGTGGATTGCCGCGAGCGCCAAGCCTTGGCCCGGCAACCTCGCGGTGTTCCGGGCGGTGGGCAGCGCCTACACGCTGAACCGCGTTGTCGAAGCGCAAGCCACCAAGGGGCAGTTGCTCGATAGCCTCGCTGCCGGACCGCTTTACGTGTTCGACCGCGCCTCGAGTTTCACGGTGAAGCTCGACTATGGGGCGCTGGCCTCGGTGAGCGAGGCGGAAATCCTGCAAGGAATGAATGTGGCGGCGGTGGGTTCCGCCGCGACGGGCTGGGAGATCGTTCAATTCGCGGCGGCCCAACTGGTTGGCCTCAACACCTACAGGCTTTCGACGCTGCTGCGGGGGCAATCGGGATCGGAGCCCGAGATGCCGGCGACGCGGCCAGCGGGCCAGCGTTTCGTATTATTGAACGGCGCCGTGGTGCAACCCGTCCTGTCGCTTGCCGATGCGGGGCTGCCGCAGGCCTGGCGTATCGGCCCCGCGCAATTCGATCTCGCCAACCATTATCTGAGCCTTGC
>JBGTNZ010000303.1:0-7570 GCA_041742805.1 Aestuariivirga sp. | reverse complement strand
AGCCGGAACGGATCCTCGAGATTGTCGAGGCGGCCACCCGTCGCCTCGTCACGCGAGTCGATGAGCCAGCGATAAGCCTGCAACAACGCGGCGGGGCCCAGGTAGCGGTCGCCGTTCCACCAGTAAGAAGGGCACGAGGTCGAGCAACAGGCGCACAGAATGCACTCATAGAGCCCGTCAAGCTTGGCGCGGTCGTCATGGGATTGCTTCCATTCCTTCTCCGGCGTGGGCGTCGTTGTCTTGAGCCAAGGCTCGATGGACTGGTGCTGCGCATAGAAACGGGTAAGGTCGGGAACCAGGTCCTTCACCACCGGCATGTGCGGCAAAGGATAGATGCGCACCGCTCCCTTCACCTCCGAACAGGCTTTGAGACAAGCAAGCGTGTTGGTGCCGTCGATATTCATGGCGCAGGAACCGCAGATGCCTTCCCGGCACGAACGCCGGAAGGTCAGCGTCGGGTCTTGCTCATTTTTGATCTTGATCAGCGCGTCCAGAACCATGGGTCCGCACTGGTCCATGTCCACAGCGTAGATATCAAGCTGCGGATTCTTCCCATCGTCGGGGTTCCAGCGATAGATCTTGAACTCGCGAAGATTCTTCGCGGCAGGCTGAGGCCATGCCCTGCCCGGCTGCACCCTAGAGTTCTTGGGTAGGGTGAAAGCGACCATTATGCGCTCCCCCCAAGGAGAGAGGGAGCGACTTTAAGGTCTGCCAGGTGAACCTTATGGATTTCGACGGATTGATGACCGGTGATAAACCCGGCAGCCATGATACGATTCACCGTCTCGCGGTAACTAGCCGAATGGTCAAGCGCGGTTATTGCATCGTCGTCCCGCCATAGCGTGATCACCAAACGCTCCGGTCCATCGCCCGCCATGAGTACGCCCTTGAACCCCAGCTGTTTGCGAAACATCGGCAGCGAGATATCGCGGGCGAACATCTCATATTCCTCGAAACGCCCTGGTACGACTTCAGTTCGCCAAATACGGCATTTCATTCCTGACCCCACAGTCAATATACCCGCGCCTTGGGCTCGATATAAGCTATGTCGGAAGTAAGCGTGAAATTATGAACTGGCCGGTAGCCCAGGGTGACGCGGCGCTTCGCGGCATCAGCCCATGACAGCGTGTGCTTCATCCAGTTCTGGTCGTCGCGGGTTTTGAAATCCTCGCGCGCGTGGGCGCCGCGGCTTTCCTGGCGCGCCAGTGCGCTTCCTACGGTGACAGCGGCTTGCAGGATAAGGTTCTCCAGCTCCAGTGTCTCGATCAGGTCGGAGTTCCAGATCAGCGATCGGTCGGTGACGCGGATATTATCAAGGCCGTTCCAGATACCGTTGATCGACGCGACACCTTGGGCCAGCACCTCGCCGGTGCGAAACACCGCGCAATCGGCCTGCATGGTTCTTTGCAGGTCAAGTCTTAGCCCGGCCGTGGGCGCCGTCTCGCTGGCATGGCGGTAGTGGTCGAAACGGGCAATCGAGGCCTCGCCCGCCTTTGGCGGAAGATCGGCGTGGGAGGTGTTGGGCTTGATGGTCTCGGCGCATTTCAATCCCGCGGCGCGGCCGAAGACCACGAGATCGATCAGTGAATTGGAACCCAGGCGATTTGCTCCGTGCACGGAAACGCAAGCCGCCTCCCCTACCGCCATGAGTCCCGGCACAATTTTTTCCGTATCCGCGGGATCGCCGGCCAGTGCCTCGCCATGATAATTCGTTGGGATGCCGCCCATGTTGTAATGCACTGTCGGCAGGATCGGGATCGGTTCGCGGGTGACATCGACGCCGGCGAAAATCCGAGCCGATTCGGAAATCCCGGGCAATCTCTCATGCAATACGCTGGGATCGAGATGCTCGAGATGCAGGTGAATGTGATCCTTCTGCGCGCCGACGCCCCGGCCTTCGCGGATTTCGATTGTGCAGGCCCGCGACACGACATCGCGCGATGCTAAATCCTTGGCGGAGGGCGCATAGCGTTCCATGAAGCGCTCGCCCTCGGAATTGGTGAGATAGCCGCCTTCGCCCCGCGCGCCCTCGGTGATCAAGCAACCCGCGCCATAAATGCCGGTGGGATGAAACTGCACGAATTCCATATCCTGGAGCGGCAGACCCGCGCGGAGCACCATGGCGTTGCCATCGCCGGTGCAGGTGTGCGCTGAGGTCGACGAAAAATATGCCCGGCCATAACCGCCCGTCGCCAGAATGGTTTTATGGGCGCGAAAGCGGTGCATGGTGCCGTCTTCCATCGAATGGGCGATGACGCCCCGGCAGACGCCGTTCTCCATGATGAGATCGAGGGCAAAATATTCGACGAAGAATTCCGCCGAATGCCGCAGCGACTGTCCGTACAGCGTGTGCAACATGGCATGGCCCGTGCGGTCCGCCGCCGCGCAAGTCCGCTGCACCGGCGGGCCATCACCAAAATTCATCATATGGCCACCAAAGGGGCGCTGATAAATCCTGCCATCTTCCGTCCGCGAAAACGGCAAACCGAAATGTTCAAGTTCATAAACAGCGGTAGGCGCGTTACGGCAAAGATATTCGATGGCATCCTGGTCGCCCAGCCAGTCCGCGCCCTTTACCGTGTCGTACACATGCCAGCGCCAGTCATCCGCACCCATGTTACCGAGCGATGCGGCGATGCCGCCCTGTGCCGCCACCGTATGCGAGCGCGTCGGGAAAACCTTGGTGATGCAAGCCGTCTTCAGTCCCGCCTGCGAAGCGCCGAGTGTGGCGCGAAGACCGGCCCCTCCCGCCCCCACCACAACCACGTCGAAGGTATGATCGGTAATCGGATAGACAGCCATCAGGATCCGAAGCTCATCTTGAGAATGGCGGAAATCGCGGCGATGCCGAGAACGGCAGTGAAGGCGCTATTGAGCAGGAGCAAGGTGAACTTGGCCGCCGCCCCATGCACATAGTCTTCAATAATCGTCCGCATGCCAAGTTTCATGTGCCACAGGAGCGCAATCAACGACACCACCAGCAATACGGCGATGAGCGGATTGCGCACGCTTTCGACGATAACAGCGCGGCTGGCGCCCAGATGCGCAATAATAAAAATCACCAGAAACAGGTTGAGCGGCAGATTGGCAAGGGCAACCACCCGTTCGAGCAGCCAATGCTCGGCGCCGGATTTCGCCGAGCCGAGCCCGCGAACTTTGCCCAGCGGCGTCCGCATGGTCATCGCATCATTCCCCAGACGACAACCCAAAGTGCGATCGTGAGAACGATCGATCCCGCCAGATTGGCCCGCGCCATCCATTCGATTGTGACGGGATCGAAGCCTCGTCCCGTATCCCAGATCAAATGGCGAATGCCGCCCAGCGTGTGATGAATGAGCGCCCAGGTGAAGCCGGCCAAGACGATCATTCCGGACCAGTGACCGAAAACATTCTGCGCCAAATTGAAATGAGAGTCGGAAAAAGCCGCGGCTGAAAGCCACCAAATCAGCAGCATCACGCCGAAATAAAGCGCAAGCCCGGTGATTCGGTGCATGATGGATATCATCATCGTCAGCATCGGCCGGTAAATTTGCAGATGCGGCGACAAGGGCCGTCCCGCCGGTTTCGTTTCAACCATGATGCCGTTTCCCCTCGATCCCGCCAGTTCTAGCTGGCGCGCTCAAATATCGCAAACACGCAAGCGGGGCCGCAATTCCAACGCATTGCGGCATTCAACACCTGTAGCGAATGCGGCGCTCAAAGTTTTCAGGTTTTGTTCTGATCCTGCTGCTACTGGCGGCGATTGTGCTGGCAGCGGTGCTGACGCGGCGCATACCCGACCCATACAATCCCCTAATTCAATTGGATTTGGCGGCAAAGCCCAATTTCATAACCCCAGTCAAGCTACGGATGCTGGCTGGCAACACCGCGGCCTGCATTGCCGTTCTGCGCAAGGTTGGCGTGGCGCTTCAAGTCATGCCGGAAAGGACTGATGGACCTGGCTGCGAGCGGCAAGGCACGATCACCCTTTCCCGGCTATCGCGCGCATATTTAGACCCCGAAGAGATGCGCTGCGATCTGGCGCTTCGACTCTATCTGCTTGAACGTCACGATGTTCAGCCCCTGGCTCGAAGCAATTTCGGTTCAGAAGTGGACCGCATCCACCATTTCGGCAGTTATTCATGCCGCAACATCCGCGGCAGCTGGCGGCAGAGCGAACACGCCACCGCCAACGCTTTCGATATGGCGGGCTTCCAGCTGGCTGACGGGCGCGGCATCTCTTTGAAAAATGACTGGCCCGGCGGCGGTCCCGCCGCGCGTTTCCTGCGCGAGGTCCGCAACCGGGCCTGTGGCCTGTTCAACGTGGTGCTGAGTCCCGACTACAACGCCGACCATGCCGATCATTTCCATTTCGACCTGGGCTGGTTCAGAACCTGCCGCTGATCAATTGCCAACGGCACCGCCTGAGCGGCCAAGATCACCATGCCTGAGAACGGCAGAGCGGTTTTTAACAGACGAGAATATGACATTGCGAACACTCCTTCCTGGTTCGAGTCCCAACTCTGGTCACGAACATGAAGGAACGATCTTGCGCCTTGAGAACCGGGTTCACCGGGCATTCATGCGAAACTAGGCTCCTCTATTCTGCCGGTTCTCAATCAAATCATCCACGACCGCCGGGTCAGCCAAGGTCGAAGTATCGCCAAGCGCTCCAAAATCATCCTCGGCGATCTTGCGGAGAATTCGCCGCATGATCTTGCCGGAGCGGGTCTTGGGCAGGCCTGGCGAGAATTGTATCTTGTCGGGACTGGCTAACGGTCCGATTTCCTTGCGTACGTGACTTACAAGCTCTTTGCGCAGATTGTCATCGCCCTGTTCGCCTGCCATCAGCGTGACGTAACAATAAATTCCCTGGCCCTTGATGTCGTGCGGATAGCCCACAACCGCTGCCTCAGAAACCAGTTTATGACTGACGAGCGCTGACTCCACTTCCGCCGTGCCGAGACGGTGGCCGGATACATTGAGCACATCGTCAACGCGGCCCGTGATCCAGTAATAGCCGTCCTCATCGCGGCGGCAGCCATCGCCGGTGAAATACTTGCCCTTGTAGGTGGAGAAATAGGTTTCAACGAACCGCTGGTGATCACCGAACACCGTCCGCATCTGGCCCGGCCATGAGTCGAGGATAACAAGATTGCCCGAAGCCGCTCCCTCGAGAATAGCGCCGCCCTCATCGACAAGGGCCGGCTGGCAGCCAAAGAATGGCCTGGTCGCCGAGCCCGGTTTCAGCTTTGTGGCCCCAGGCAGCGGCGTGATGAGGATGCCACCCGTCTCCGTCTGCCACCAGGTGTCGACCACCGGGCACCGGCCATCACCCACCACGCGGTGATACCATTCCCACGCTTCCGGGTTAATCGGCTCGCCCACCGAACCCAGAAGCTTCAGCGATTTGCGCGAGGTGCGCTTCACCGGCTCTTCGCCAGCTCCCATCAAGGCACGGATTGCGGTAGGCGCTGTGTAAAAAATGTTCACCTTATGCTTGTCGATCACCTCCCAGAAACGCGAATTCGTGGGATAATTGGGAACGCCCTCGAACATCAGAGTCGTCGCGCCATTGGCCAGCGGTCCGTAGACGATGTAGCTGTGGCCCGTCACCCAGCCCACATCCGCCGTGCACCAGTAGATATCGCCGTCATGATAATCGAACACATATTGATGCGTCATCGCCGCGTAGACGAGATAGCCGCCGGTCGTGTGCAGCACACCTTTGGGCTTGCCGGTTGAACCCGAAGTGTAAAGGATGAACAGCGGGTCCTCCGCCCTCATCTTCTCCGGCTTGCAGTCGGCTGAAACCTGCGTCGCCTCTTCATGATACCAGACATCGCGAGCTCCCATGGCCACGGCTCCGCCCGTGCGGCGCACCACGATTACTTTTTTATCGCCCGCGCATTTCTTCAGCGCTGCATCCGTGTTGGCTTTGAGCGGCACTTTCTTGCCGCCGCGCAATCCCTCGTCCGCTGTGATGACCATCTTCGAGTTGGCGTCGGTGATGCGCCCCGCCAGTGAATCCGGCGAGAAGCCGCCGAAGACCACGGAATGGACTGCGCCGATGCGCGTGCAGGCCAGCATGGCATAGGCCGCCTCCGGTATCATCGGCAGATAGATGGTGACGCAGTCGCCGCGCTTGACGCCGTTTTTCTTCAGCACATTGGCGAAACGGCAGACCTGCTCATGCAATTCGTTGTAGGTGATCTTCTTGTCGTAATAGGGATCATCCCCTTCCCAGATGATCGCCGTCTGATGGCCGCGCTTCTTCAGATGCCGGTCGATGCAATTCCATGAGACATTCAAAACGCCGTCTTCGTACCATTTGATCGAGACATTGGGATATTCGAAGCTCGTGTTTTTGATCTTGGCCGGAGCCTTGAACCAGTCGAGCCGCCTGGTTTGCTTGCCCCAGAACTTTGCCGGATCCTTGACCGATTCCGCGTACATCCTGGTGTAACCGGCCTCATCGACATGGGCCTTTTTCTTCCACGCAGCAGGCACGCGGTAGACGTTCCCGGACATCGATCAATCCTCCAATTTTGGTGGCAGCTTCACGCCGCCAAGATCACAGATGATCTTCCATTCCTCGGCCTTAACCGGCTGCACCGAGAGACGCGAATTGTTGACAAGCACCATCTCCTTCAGCCGCCGATCGGATTTGATTGCCTCGAGGCTAACCGGGTTCGTCACATCCCGAAGCGCCCTGATATCGACGCACTCCCAGGCATCTTCCTTCGCCGTTGAATCCTTGTGCGCGAGCTTGGTCACCTCGACAATGCCGACCACCGCCTTCTCATCGCCCGTATGGTAGAAGAACCCCTTGTCGCCCAATTTCATGGCTCGCATGTGGTTGCGCGCCTGATAGTTGCGGACCCCGGTCCATTCTTCCCCCACCTTGCCCTTGGCCTTTTGCATCTCGAAGGACCACACATCGGGCTCGGATTTGAACAACCAATAGGCCATCACGCCGTCTCCATTTCCCGCCCCACGGGCCGCGCCAGCAATCTGGCGATTTCCACATCGGGGCTTGCATTGCCGTCCACAATGGCATGGACCGCATCGACGATAGGCATTTCAACGCCATGCCGCCGTGCCAGTTCAAACGCGATTTTCGCGGTGAATGCGCCTTCGACGACGCCGGTTGATTGCGCAAAAGCCTCCGCCACCGTGCGCCCCGCTCCAATGGCAAATCCAAAAGCATAATTGCGCGACTGCGTGCTGGAGCACGTAAGCAGAAGATCGCCCAACCCCGACAGCCCGATCAACGTCTCAGGCTTGCCGCCAAGTTTGCGCCCGAAGCGCATGAGTTCGGCGAAGCCTCGCGTCGTCAAGGCGGCGCGCGCGCTATCGCCCAATCCCCTGCCATCGGCAATGCCGCAGGCAATCGCGAGAACATTCTTCAACGCTCCGCCGATCTCAACGCCCCGCACATCATCGGAATTATAAATGCGGAAAGAAGGCGCCGTCAGCGCCTCGGCCCATTCAGCGGCTTCCACTAGAGTTGTCGCCGCCAGCACCACTGCGGTGGGAAGCCCCCGCATCACATCCGCAGCGAACCCCGGGCCCGAGAGAACCATGGCCC
>JBGTNZ010000302.1:0-6858 GCA_041742805.1 Aestuariivirga sp. | reverse complement strand
CTCAATGTGGCCAGCGTCGAGGAGCTCGATCACATCGATCCGAAATGCTGCGACGGCATCGGCCTCATGCGCTCCGAATTCCTGTTCCGCGATGGCGAGCCCCTCCCCGATGAGGAGCAGCAATATCGTGCCTATCGCCGCTTTCTTGAATGGGCGGAGGGCAAGCCCGTAACCATCCGCACCCTCGATATCGGCGGCGATAAGCCCATACGCGGCCTGACGCAGGAGGGCGAGAAAAACCCCTTCCTTGGATTAAGAGGCGTGCGCCTGATGCTTGCGCACCCGGACGTGTTCTGCACGCAACTCCGCGCCCTCGTCCGCGCCGCGGCCCATGGCAAACTCAAGATCATGATTCCAATGATCACGACGCCGCAAGAGTTTGCTCAAACCGCGGCGCTGCTTGACGAGTGTGTGACCGAGTTAGGCGGCGCCCGCCCCCCGCTTGGCATCATGGTTGAAGTGCCCGCCGTAGCGATAGCGCCGGAGCTTTTTCCAGATGCCTCCTTCTTCTCCATCGGTTCGAATGACCTGACCCAGTATGTAACTGCGGCCGCGCGCGATGAAACTCCCATCTCTTATCTGAACGAATCCACCCATCCCGCAGTCATGCGTCTCATCGCTTCGGTCTGCAATTTCGGGCAAACCAACAGCATGCCGGTGAGCCTGTGCGGCGACATGGCGAGCGAGCCCGCGCATCTGGCCTCCCTCATGGCGGCCGGACTTCGCTCGCTCTCCGTTGCCCCAGCGCGCATCGCGCGAATTAAATCCGCGCTGGCGGAAATCTGAACCATGGCCGCCGACAAGCTTGAACCTGCCGGCCAGGACGCAGTCGCCGCCTATAAGCGCATCCTAGCCACGGTGATCGACCGCAGGCCATCGGGCACGCGCCAGCGGCTTGCCACAGCACTGGCCAAAAACCGCAGTTTCATCAGCCAGCTTACAAATCCCGCCTATTCGACCCCTATTCCCTTCAATCACCTCGAAGTAATTTTCGACATCTGTCATTTCTCGGCGGCAGAGCGGAGCCAATTCAACGAAGCCTACACGCTGGCGCATCCCAAACGGGTGGGATTGCAGCAACACGCCCAGCGCCTTAAAGCCCACACCATCTATTTGCCTGATCTCGGCGCTGAGGCTCGCAACACAGCGCTGCACACGCTTGTAACTGATTTCGTGCGGCAGATGGCGCGTCTCCTCGAAGGCAAACCGGAAAGGAGAAAAGACAAATGAAAAAGCTGATCAATGGCGTGGATTCAGTTCTCACCGAAAGCCTGGACGGCTTTGTTGCGGCCCATTCCGATATTGTCGCTCTTGGCGCGGAGCATAAATTCGTCCGGCGCAAGGCGCTGAAGCCTGGCAAGGTGGGGCTCATCTCCGGTGGCGGTTCCGGTCATGAGCCTCTCCATGCCGGGTTTGTTGGCCATGGAATGCTCGACGCGGCCTGTCCGGGTCAGGTGTTCACCTCGCCAACGCCCGACCAGATGATGGCCGCGGCGCAAGAGATAGAGAGCGGTGCTGGCCTTCTGTTTATCGTCAAGAATTACGAAGGCGACGTCATGAACTTCGAAATGGCGCGCGAGATGTTTGGCGGCAACGTCGAGACGGTCATCACCAGCGACGATGTCGCCGTCGAGAACTCTCTCTATACGACGGGCCGCCGCGGCGTCGCCGGAACCCTAGTGGTTGAGAAAGTGGTGGGTGCCGCCGCCGAGCAAGGTGCTGATTTACAATTGCTGAAGGCAATGGGCGACAAGGTGAATAGCGCTACGCGCTCCATGGGCGTTGCCCTTACGAGTTGCACGGTTCCAGCGGCTGGCAATCCCACCTTCCAGATCAACGATGACGAAATGGAAATGGGCGTTGGCATCCATGGCGAGCCCGGCCGCAAGCGCGTAAAGCTGAAAAATGCCGATGCGATTGCCGAAGAGATCGTAGCCGCAATTGCTGGCGAGCATACCCGGAAAGGCGATGCCCTTCTGTTCGTCAACGGTTTCGGCGCAACCCCCGCCATGGAGTTGTACTTGATGTTCAATGCCGCCAACGCGCAACTAGCCAGGCATGGCATCACCGCTCGCCGCGCTCTCGTGGGCAATTACGTGACGGCGATCGATATGGCAGGCTGCTCCATCACCGTCACGTTACTCGATGACGAGATCCTCAGGCATTGGGATGCGCCAGTCCATACGGCAGCCCTCAGATGGAGCATGTAGCCGGCACAGGGCTCGACTTCCAGACTGATGGTTCGAGTGCATTAGTCAGGCTTCCGATATTCCCATTTGGTGCGCTTGCCTGCCAGATACTCGTCGATGAATGATGATATCGGGTGGCGCCGAAACTCCGAAAATGGCCGCCGTGAAACAGAAATACCGAGCTCGCTTAAGGCGCAGCATCGCCGCAACGCAATGCTCAATGTTGGAATGCGAAAGCGTCGTCGATCAGAGGACCAGTTGAGGCGACTAGGCTTCTTGTCCGAATGAACTTGTGACCACTACTATGCATTCGTAGAAATGTGCCGGTGAAGAGAACAACACAAAAAAATTAGCGTGGAAATCTGCAGTTTAGTGCACTGCCTCATGCATCGCTGCTGGTGTTTGCCGCCAAGACTCCGCCAATAGGAGCATAATCCACAGCGTTTCCGCCAAGTCTGTTGAACAGCCTGAGGGGGTCAAATTGGGGGTCAACCACCGCCGATCTCCCCAAACCAAGTGGTCCGATGCCATCGCGCTTTCGAATTAGGATATGTTTCCAACCGTTTGATGGGCAGGTCAGCCCCAACTGTACACCCCTCTAAAGGTAACTCTTTGAAAATAAACAAAACTATTGCTGGTAAGAAAGACTTGGCGCTCCCTGCGGGAATCGAACCCGCCTTTGCAACGTGAGAGGCTGCCGTCCTGACCGATAGACGAAGGGAGCCGGCGCCTCCTATATCGGCGGACCAAACGCAGCGCAAGCGGACTACTGGGCCTTGAGTGTGATACGCGATATCACGGCGTTCTTGCGAATATCGATGACGATGATCTCGAGGCCCGTGTTGAGCGCCAGCCGGTCGCCGTCTAGCTCCATGGCCTGAACCTGCGTCCCGGTAACAAGGCCAAGATCGAGCAATTTGGTTTCAATTGGCGGGGCTTCGCTCCGGTGCGTCACCTTCCAGATGATGCCGCCGATCAACCCCACAAGCATCAGCACGAGAAGGCCGCCCATGATATATACGGCGGCCTCGAGAAATTTGAGGCCGGGCTGCCGAATCTCCGGCGCTGCCTCGTCGTGCTGGAGTTCTGCCTTGCCCGTCATGCCGTCATCCTTTCAACAGCTTGAAACCGTGGCCGCCGCCAGCGCGCGTCTTGACCGCTTTTTGGCGGAAGCCTTTCCGGCGGTCAGCCGTTCCCGGTTTCAAAGCCTTATTGCGGAAGGCAGCGTGACTGTCGAGGGACCGATCGTAACCAGCGGGAGTCACAAACTGAAAGGCGGTGAGCGGATCGGGATCAGCATTCCGCCAGCCGCCGCAGCCTCGCCGCTAGCCGAAAACATCCCTCTCGACATCGTCCACGAAGACGGTGATCTGATCGTCATCGACAAGCCCGCAGGCCTGGTTGTGCATCCGGGTGCCGGCAATGAGACGGGCACATTGGTCAACGCCCTCATAGCCCATTGTGGCGACACTCTGTCCGGCATCGGCGGGGTGAGACGGCCCGGCATTGTCCACCGCCTGGACAAGGATACCAGCGGCCTCCTGGTGGTCGCCAAGAATGATTTAGCCCACCATAGCCTGTCCGGGCAATTCGCCGCCCACGGCCGCGATGGCAGGCTTGAGCGGGCATACCTTGCCGTGGTTTGGGGCTCGCCCGAACGCAACCGGGGCACCGTCTCAGCCAGCCTCAACCGCAGCAGCGCCAACCGCCAGAAGATGGCCGTTTCCCGCTCCGCGAGAGCCCGTGAAGCAGTTACCCGCTATGAGGTTCTGAGACGCTTTGGCTCCCCACCGGTGGCGAGCCTGGTGCGGTGTGAACTCGAGACCGGCCGCACCCATCAGATTCGCGTTCACATGGCCCACATCGGCCACCCCTTGCTCGGCGATAAAACCTACGGAGCAGGCTTCAACGCCTCCATTCATAAGCTTCCGGAGATTGCCAAAACGGCCCTGAAATCATTAAACCGGCAGGCACTCCACGCCACAATATTGGGATTTCAGCACCCCCGCACCGGCGAAGCCTTGCGCTTCGAAAGTCCTCCCCCGCTGGAACTGTCCAGCTTCGTTAGGGCTTTAGACAGTGTAACGGTGAAGTGATAATCTGTAACTGGTTTGGTGTCTTATTTTTAGCATAATGTCCGGCTATATGATTGCGAAGACAAGAAAGGTTTGAATTATGGCTCAGAAAACATCGCTTCCAGCCGTTGCTTCCGGTGAAGGCGGACTGAACCGTTATCTGCAGGAGATTCGCCAGTTTCCGATGTTGCAACCGGAAGAAGAATTCATGCTGGCCAAGCGCTGGAAAGAGCATGGCGACACTGCCGCCGCCCACAAGCTCATCACCAGCCATCTTCGTTTGGTGGCCAAGATTGCCATGGGATACCGCGGTTACGGCCTGCCCGTCGGCGAAGTCATTTCCGAAGGCAACGTCGGCCTGATGCAGGCTGTCAAGAAATTCGAGCCCGACAAGGGTTTTCGGCTGGCGACCTACGCCATGTGGTGGATCAAGGCTTCGATCCAGGAATTCGTCCTGCGCTCCTGGTCCCTCGTCAAGATGGGCACCACCGCCAATCAGAAAAAGCTGTTCTTCAACCTGCGCAAGGTGAAGGGCCAGATTCAGGCGCTTGAGGAAGGCGATCTCAAGCCGGATCAGGTGGAGTTCATCGCCAAGCGGCTCGGTGTCACCGAGGATGACGTGGTTTCGATGAACCGCAGGCTCGCCGGCGACAGCTCGCTCAATTCGCAGATTCGCGCCGACAGCGATGGCGAATGGCAGGATTGGCTGGTCGATGATACCAGCAGCCAGGAAGATGTGTTGGTTGAAAGCCAGGAAGCAAGCCTCCGCCGGGGCCTTCTCACTGAGGCTCTCGGCAAGCTGACGGATCGTGAACGCCGTGTCTTCGAAGCGCGAAGGCTGCAAGACGACTCCGCCACGCTTCAGGACCTCTCCCAGGAGTTCGGTGTGTCGCGCGAGCGCATCCGCCAGATCGAGGTACGGGCTTTTGAGAAGGTGCAGAAAGCCGTTAAAAACGCCGCACAAAAAGCAATGGCTCCGAAGATGGTGGCGGCAGGCGTCTCTCCTTAACTATTGAAACAAGCCCTTTTTACGGGGATTGGCCCAGAAAATCTGCACGGCCCAAATTTTGTTGCCGCGCTGTACCACGGCGGTAGAAACAAAAGCATAGTCGCGGCTTGCCAGCGCCTTGCGGTGCGGCGGACTTTCAATCCATTGCTGTAATACGGCTCGCGCTTTGGCCGGGCCAACAGGCGTATTTTGGGAATCGCGCGCGGCATTTTCCGCCATGGCCGGGAACTTCGTAATATCGTCCACGAAAATCCGCATCCTGCTATCAAAGTCGTGGCCGGTGCTGGCTTTGTGCCCCAGGAAATTATTAACCATCATATCCACCGCGTGCGCCCGTGCCGGAACGAGAAAGCGGTCGCTGGGAGCGAGCGGCTTCCGCCCCTGCTGCGCCCGATAGGCGTTGGTGTAATTCGCAAGGATTGCTTCCAGGTCCGGCCGGAACTGGGTTCCTTCCGGAAGCGCCCGCACCAGCGAAGCAGCGAAGTCTTTGTAGCCTGCGGCTACACCCATTGGGGTTGCCAGAAGCACGGCCAGTATAATTGCAACGAATTGCAAGCAGAAATTGCGCGGTTTGTTCATATTTCAAGGTCTCCATTATAATTAGGTCAACTAAAACCGCCGCTTGGCCCGAAACTTTTACTCAAAATTTGTCAACGCCCCCTAAGCCGTCAATTAGGGAATTTTTGAGGAACAGGCTTCACCGATGGGTGGCTCGATTTACAAAATCAAAATGCGGCGCTTTTTGCAACTCGCTGCCTATCTGGTCTTGGGCGTATTCGCCGCCCTGGCGCTCTACATTCTTTTGCAAACCGCGGTAACGCGGCAACTGTCATCTCAAGCCCTCATCGACGCACGCCTGTGGGCCAGCCAGTTATCGCACAATGTATATAACCTTCCCGAACTTGCCCGGGGCCGCGCCCCATCCCACGAAGTGCGGGAGGTGCTTCGCCAGTCCGCCGAGGTCGGCCGCGTCCATTCATTTCGCATTTATGGAGCAGACGGGACGCTCATGCTGAGGTCGGGTGACCTCGCCAAGACCCGAAACCACAACAACCCGCCCGAAAGAATTGCGGCCCAATTCTCCGATGCCGTCCGCACGGCAAAGCCCGCGACATTCATTCACAAGGGCAAAATCATCGGCGAGCCCACTTTGTTCGCCTCGACAATCCTGCCGCTCATGGATGATAACGGAAAGGTTGCGGGTTGGCTGGTTATCAACGTCGATCAAAACGAAAGCCAAGCACTTTTCCTCCACTTGGCAGCGGTGCTGTCTTTGACCGCGGGCGGATTGTTGGCTGTCATCCCCTTTTTGGTCTTTTGGTACCGCGCCCGCCAGAAAATCGTCGCCGCGCGGCAACTCAAGATTCTTTCGCAGCATGACCAGCTCACCGGCTTGCCAAATATCGTAAGTTTCCTCAGCCGCATGGATGCACAGCTTTCCGGCTCCGGCAATGATCAGTCGGCGCTTATTGTTTGTGAAATTGCCGACCTGCACCTGATCGACCAAAATTTCGGGCAGCAAGCCGCCGACAACGCCGTGTTGCTGACATCGAGCCGCCTGTCGGAGATCAAGCCGGAGCGCAGT
>JBGTNZ010000301.1:0-2852 GCA_041742805.1 Aestuariivirga sp. | reverse complement strand
GCGGTATCGCGATAGATGCCGGCTTTTGGCAGCGCCGCGGCAGGTTCGGGCGCTGGCGTGTCCAGCAGCAAGTGGCGGCAATAGGCGAGAAACGCCTTGGCATTCTGTTCGCCGCCCATGGCAAGGTAACGGTGCAGGCGGTCGCAATCGGCGGCTGGCACGGTCGAGCGCGCCATGAGTTCGGGATCCGCATTGGAATCGCCCGGTAAGATCGCGAGCTTGATGTTCCGCGCCCTTGCCAGCACTTCCACCTGATCGAGCCCGTAGCTCCAATAAGAAGCTCCACCCAAAAGCCGCAGGACGATGAGCTTGGCGTGGCTCAGCGTTTTCTCCACGTAAAGGTCGACGGATAGATTGTGCTGAAGCTGTAGGAGATTGGCGAAGCGGAGCGGCGGGCCGCACTCAATGTCGTAAGCTCGCGCGAGCGAGGCGATCTCGCTGTCGGCGGCGGTGAGGACGACGATATCGCCAGGCGGTTGATTGAGGTCCACCGCCTCGGCCGCGCCGTCGATGACGCCCGATGTGGTGGCGAGGAGATGCATTAGCCTCGGAGCGTATGTTCGATGGCGGCCCGATCAATGCTTTTGACGCCAATGACCACCAGTTCCGTTGCCCGCGTTTCGTTCGGTTTCCATGGCCGGTCGAAATAGAAATCGAGCCGTGGCCCCACCGCCTGAATCAGCAGCCGGGAGTCCGAGCCGGACAGATCGGCGAAACCTTTAAGGCGGAGGATATCGTGAGAGGCAAGAACTGTCTCGATGCGACGCAGCAAATCGTTTTTGCTGGTGGCCTGGCCGAGAGACACCACGAAGGTCACGAAGTCATCATGATCGTGCTGGGTCTCGCCTTCCAATTCGTGACGTGAGAGGCGGTTTCCCATGTCATCTTCCGCCGCGGCGCTAACACCCAGCAGCGTCGTCACGGCGATAGCCCCATGTTTCGTTGGTACAAGCTGCGTGCCTTTGCGCACTCGCGACCTAAGGCCCTTCGAAAGCGTCTTGAACTCACCATCAGCTAGGAGATCGGTTTTGTTAACGATCACCATGTCGGCGCAGTTGAGTTGGTCCTCGAACAGTTCCTCGATGGGATTTTCGTGATCGAGATTGGGATCGCTCTCGCGCTGCGCCTGGACGGCGTCCTCATCATCGGCGAACCGGCCTTCGGCCAAGGCTTTCGCATCGACCACTGTGACGACGCCATCGACCGTGATGCGCGACTTGATCTCGGGCCAGTTGAAAGCGCGGATCAGCGGTTGGGGCAGCGCGAGGCCGGAGGTTTCGATCACAATGTGCTCGGGCGGATTGGCGCGGTCGAGCAGCTTCTTCATGGCGGGCACAAAATCATCAGCAACGGTGCAGCAGATGCAGCCGTTGGAGAGCTCGATCACGTCTTCCTCTCGGCACAGGGCATCGCCGCAGCCTTTCAGGATTTCGCCATCAATGCCGACATCGCCGAACTCGTTGATGACAAGCGCAATTCGCCGGCCATTGGCATGTTGCAGCATATGACGGATGAGCGTCGTTTTGCCCGCGCCGAGAAATCCGGTGATGACAGTCGCCGGAATTTTCATGTGGCGTGGATCCCCTTAGCGAATCTGTCGATGGCAAGGCCCAGGAAAACGCCAATCAGGCACCAGAACACCGCCGCCATGGCGATGGCATTGGCCGTGAAGGCAGCGGCAAGCCCTGCTGGAACCGCCGTCTCGTGGGTGCTGGCGATTGGCGCACCGATCAGATGGGGCAGGGCCATGATAACGACTGCCGCCGAGATCGCCCATACTTCCCGACGCGTGGCGATCAGATAGAGGCCCGCGCCGGTTGCGGCGATGGTACCCATCCACCACACCTGGCGCATCGCCAAATCGCCTGCCGGCATTCCCGGAAGCTCCGGCGGCAAGCCCGCCGCAGGGGCCAAGGTTGCGGCGAGAAAGCCGCACAAACCCCAGATTGCACCGTTGCGCGGCGTGATCGGAATGCCGGCCAGCAGCGATATGCCGGCGAGGATTGCAGCAAAAGCCGCGCCGGCCATGGCGGTGGCGGCCGTCGTGTAAACCGTGCGCTCGATGCCATCGGCTGGAGCCCATTTGGCATCGGCTTCGTGGGTGTGTTCGACAGTGCCTGGCGCGTGGGAATGAGCAGCGCCGCCGGTCTCAAAAGTTTCGGCAGCGAGAATGAAGGGCGTCAGCCGCACATGCTGGATGGCGCCCATGATGAGTCCCGCAGCGATCCCCGCAAGGAGTGCTGCGAGAAGAACCCGCCCGATCATATTACCGGGCTAGTGGCAGGGAAAGCCGATGGCGTGGCGCGTATCGTGGGCGGCGTTATGGGCCAGCGCCATATGCGACAGTCCCACCGTGTAGAGCAGCGTAGCGCCCACAAAAATCATGACAAGACCCGCCGCGATGCGCTGCGAGACGGAAACCTGGATGGTATTAGTACGTGTGGTCATGGACACCCTCCGTGCGACCTGTTTGTTCAAGGGGCGCGAAAGCCCCGGACGTTACGCGGCAGGTCTCCTGACTCGCGGGTCTCAGGTTCCGAACGGCCTTCCCGGTTGCCCAGTGGCGCTATCGTTCAAAACCTCGCCGCTCACAGTTGCGGGGGCAGTCACGGAATTGGCCCCGATTGGGTCATCCACACCGTGTTCCCTGTTGGGCCTCTTGGCCGCCTGGCCGCGAAGCACCGCGTCCTTCTCTTTTGACAGGCCTCGCAGTGCTTCGTCAACCTGCGTGCGACGGGTTCAAGGGAAAAGCGACGCAACGGTCTTTTAACCCTATTCCCTGATGATCGCTTCACCATGAACGTCCGTAAAGCCTTTCTTGCGTCTGTGAGTACCGTGTTCCTTGCTGCATG
>JBGTNZ010000300.1:0-5372 GCA_041742805.1 Aestuariivirga sp. | reverse complement strand
AGGAGACGGCGGCGCGCTTACGCCTTCTTTCTCGCGGGCATGGTTTCTACCGGACCGACCCGCGAGCGCACGAACTCATCCATCAGCTCGCAGTGCAGCGACAGGCCATGGAGCTTCGGATATTTGCTGGCGGGAAAGGCTTCGGGCACAATCAGTTTGATGCTGCCGATCAGGCATCCCACCATGACATCGGCGTGGCTCATATGCATGTCGAAGAACCACGGCGCGCCGCACTGGCTTTCGAGTTGCTTGAGTGCCGCGGTCAGTTGCGAAATGCAGCGCTTCTCCCAGTCCTTGCTCATGGTGCGGGCCGTGTGAAAAAACCGCTCGTAGGATATTTGCCCGGCTTTTTCAGCAGCGCCTTGGGCAAGTGCCGTGGCTTGCAGAACCTTGCGCCGCTCGGGACCGTGCGGCGGCACCAGCGCCCGCGCGGGCCCCGCCAGTTCATCGAGGTGATCGATGATTGCCACGCTGTCAATCAACACTTCGCCGGACTCAAGAATGAGCGAAGGAACCCTGATCAGCGGATTGATCTTCTGCATCTTGGGCGCATTGCGGAACACCGAGAGCGTGTTGCGTTCGAATGGCATATGATAGTGATGCAGCGTCACCGCCACGCGCCGCGTGAATGAGGAATCATACTGGCCCACAAGGATCATGGCCGATCATCGCCCAATCAGCGCAAGCGCTCAAGCGCCTTTTCACGGCCGATGAGGGGCAGGAGCTGCGCCAGTTCCGGACCGTGATCGAGGCCGGTCAGCGCCAGTCGCAGCGGCATATATAACTCCTTCCCCTTGCGCCCTGTGGCCGACTTGAGAGCATCGGTCCATATCTTCCACGTTGTCGTATCCCATGGCGGCGGCGGCAGATGCTTGACCGCCTGGCTGAGAAAATCGCGGTCTCCGATTTCAACAGGCTTGATTCCGTTTGTTATGATATCCCGCCAAATCATTGTATCCGCGAGCTTTTGCAGATTACCGCGCACGGCAAGCCAGAAGGCCTCAGACCCGTAATCGAGACGCTCGCTGACGGCCTCCCATGGCATCATATGCAGCAGCTTGGCGTTGAGATGGGCGAGTTCCGCTTCGTCGAAGCGAGCCGGCGCCCGCGACAGCTTGCCAAGGTCGAAACCTTCCACGAGTTCGCTGTAATCGGTGCACGGATGGATATTGCCCGATGTGCCAAGCAGGGCTGCGAGGCTGACCACCGCCATGGCTTCGAGCCCAGCCTCCCGCATCGCGGCGATTGACAGCGAACCCAGCCGTTTGGAAAGGCCCTTGCCGTCGGCTCCCGTTAAAAAGCTGTGATGCGCGTATGCCGGTGGCGTGCCGCCGAGCGCTTCGGTGATCTCGATCTGCACGGCGGCATTGACCACATGGTCTTCGCCGCGGATGACATGGCTGATGCCAAAGTCGAGGTCGTCGATCGCCGATGGCAGTGTATAAAGGTAGCTCCCGTCCTCGCGCACCAGCACCGGATCGGAAAGCGAAGCCGTGTCGATATGCTGGACCCCGCGAATGAGGTCGGTCCACGTGACGGTGCGGTGATCGAGCTTGAAGCGCCAATGGGGCTTGCGGCCCTCCGCTTCCAGTGCGGCGCGCTCGGCCCCGCTTAGCTTCAGCGCGGCCCGATCATAAACCGGTGGCAATCCCCGCGCCAGTTGCCGCTTGCGCCGCCGGTCGAGTTCATCCGCCGCCTCGTAGCAGGGGTAAAGCCGGCCGGCCGCCCTCAGTTCATTCGCCACCTCATCATAATGATCAAATCGCTTGGACTGATATTCGACACGGTCCGGTCTGATCCCAAGCCAGTCAAGATCGGCGGCGATGCCTCGGGCAAACTCCTCCGTCGACCGCGCCGTATCCGTATCGTCATAACGCAACACGAACTGCCCGCCCGTCTTCCTGGCGAACAGCCAGTTAAGAATAGCGGTACGCGCATTGCCAATGTGGATGCGCCCCGTGGGCGACGGCGCAAAGCGGACGACGCTCATTTCTCCTCTCCCCTTCGGGGAGAGGACGGGGCCCACGCGAAGCGTGGGAAGGAGAGGGGTGGTCGTCGCGAGATATGACGCGCCTGGTCCCCCTCACCCTCCCAACACTTGCGTGTTGGGCCCCTCCCTCGCCCCCAAGGGGCGAGGGGAAAAAAATTCGTGTCCATCAGTATTTATCCCGGAAGCCGTTGGTGATCGGATAGCGCCGGTCACGGCCGAAATTGCGGAGCGTGATCTTGACGCCGGGCGCTGCCTGCCGCCGCTTGTATTCCGCCATGTAGAGCATGTGCTGAACGCGCTTCACCAGTGCCTCGCCGTGCCCCCGCTTCACGATTTCAGCAACCGGCTTCTCATATTCGACCAGGCAGGCGAGAATATCGTCCAGCACATCATAAGGCGGCAGCGAATCCTGGTCCGTCTGGTTTTCGCGCAGTTCCGCCGAGGGCGCCTTGCTGATGATGCGCTCGGGGATAACGCGCCCTTGTGCATTTCGCCACGCCGCCAGCCGGTAAACCTGCGTCTTGTAAACATCCTTGATCGGATTGTAGCCGCCATTCATGTCGCCATAGAGTGTCGCATAGCCCACCGACATTTCCGATTTATTGCCCGTCGTCAGCACCATGGAGCCAAACTTGTTGGAAATCGCCATAAGGATGGCGCCCCGCGTCCGCGACTGAATGTTCTCTTCCGTGGTATCGCGGTTTTTCCCGTCGAACATCGGCTTCAACGCCGACAGGAAACCTTTCACGGGCTCCTTGATCGGCACCACATCGTAGCGGACCTCAAGCAACCTCGCGCATTCCTCCGCATCGGCAAGACTGTCCTTGCTCGTATAAGCATAGGGCAGCATCACGCAATGGACGGCACTTTTCCCGAGCGCGTCCACCGCCATGGCGGCAACGACCGCTGAATCAATGCCCCCCGAAAGCCCCAGCACCACGCCGGGAAAGCGGTTCTTGCGCACATAATCGCCAAGTCCGAGAACACACGCCCTCCACGTCTCCTCTTCCTTCTCCGGCAGCTTCGCTACCGTGCCCTGCGCCATTCGCCACGCGCCATCCACCTGCCGGTTCCATTCGGTGATCGCCACCGCCTCCTCGAACATCGGCATCTGCAGCGCGAGCGAGCGGTCGCCATTGAGCACGAAGGAAGCCCCGTCGAACACCAGCTCATCCTGCCCGCCCACCTGATTGAGATAGGCCATGGGCAAGCCGGTCTCGGTCACGCGCGAGACAACGAGATTGAGCCGCCTGTCGTCCTTGTTGCTTTCAAAAGGCGAGCCATTGGCCACCAGCAGCATTTCCGCCCCCGTCTCGGCCAGTGTCTCGCAGGTTTCCTCGGTCCAGATGTCCTCGCAAATCGGAACGCCGATCCGCACGCCCTTGAACGAGATGGGACCAGGCGCGGGACCGGCGTCAAACACGCGCTTCTCGTCGAATACGCCATAGTTCGGCAACTCATATTTGAAGCGCAATGTTTCGATCTTGCCGTTCGCCAGAAGCGCCACCGCATTGTACAACTTATCATCCTCTCGCCACGGCACGCCTATTAGAACCGCGGGGCCTTGCGTGGTTTCGTCGGCCAACTCTTCGATAGCGGACTTGCAGGCAGCGATCAGCGAAGGCCGCAGCACCAGATCTTCCGGCGGATAGCCGCAGATGAAAAGTTCCGGGAACAGGATCAAATCGGCGTCTTCAGCCGCTGCCCGGGCCGCCCTCGCCTTGTCGAGATTTGCCTCGATAGCGCCCACCGTCGGGTTAAGCTGGGCCAGTGCGATGACGAGTCTGTCGGTCATGGCCGCCTCTTAGCGGATGCGCCGCCGGGCTTCAATTGCACGGGCGTTGACGGTTTCTCCAAACTTGCCCATGAAAAGTCCTGTGATCCTGAAATCCCTCATCGACCAGCAACCCGCGTCCGCCGTAGCCATCATGGCGCCGGAGCGCTTGCCTCTGACCTATGGCGGCTTGGCCGGCCTTTGCGATGCGACGGTGACCCGTCTCAACGAACTAGGCCTTGGCCGCAACGACAAATTGGCGATCGTACTGCCCAATGGACCCGATATGGCCGCGGCTTTCCTCGTCTGCGCTTGCGCGGTGACCGTGGCCCCGCTCAATCCAGCCTACCGCGAGGATGAATTTCATTTCTCCATGGAAGACCTCAAGGCGCGCGCCCTGCTCGTCGAGGAGGGGAGCACGTCACCTGCGATTGCCGCCGCCATGCGCCTCGGCATTCCGGTTTTTTCGCTGATCCCCGGACAAGATGCCGGAAGCATCATCATCATCGGCGAAGCGTTTGCCTCAGCCTCCCTGAAAGGGTTGGCGGAGGCAGAGGATATTGCCCTCGTGCTGCACACCTCCGGCACCACCTCGCGCCCCAAGATCGTGCCGCTCACCCACGCCAATCTTCTCGCCTCCGCGGCAAACATCAAAAACGCCTTGCAACTCAGCGAGAGCGATCGCTGCCTCAACATCATGCCGCTGTTTCACATTCACGGTCTGGTGGCGGCAATCCTTGCTACGCTTTCCGCCGGTGCTTCGGTGTTCTGCACGCCGGGCTTCAATGCGCTCAAATTTTTCTCGTGGCTGGAGGAGGCAAAGCCCACCTGGTACACCGCCGTCCCCACCATGCATCAAACCATAGTGGCGCGCGCCGGCAGAAACCAGCACGTGATCAAGGCAAATCCCCTGCGCTTCATTCGCTCAAGTTCGGCGTCGTTGCCGGTACCAGTATTCAATCAGCTTGAGTCCGTATTTGTCTGTCCGGTCATCGAAGCCTATGCCATGACCGAAAACGCCCACCAGATGACGTCAAACCAACTGCCGCCGGGAAAACGAAAACCCGGTTTCGTCGGTTGTGCCGCGGGGCCGCAGGTCGCCATCATGTCGCCAGAGGGCCGATTGCTAGCGGCGGGCGAGGAGGGTGAAGTGGTGACGCGAGGATCGAACGTCACTCTTGGTTACGAGAACAATCAAAAGGCGAACGCCGATGCCTTCGCCCATGGTTGGTTCCATACGGGCGACCAGGGCGTCATGGATAAGGATGGCTATCTCAAGATCATCGGCCGCCTGAAGGAAATCATCAACCGCGGCGGCGAAAAAATCTCTCCCGCCGAAATCGACGAGGCGCTCATTGATCACCCTGCCGTCCAGCAGGCCCTGGCCTTTGCCGTTCCCCACGACAAGCTTGGCGAAGATGTGGCCGCCGTCGTTGTCCTCAAGGAGGGTATCACGGCAACCGAACGGGAGTTGCGCGATTTTGTGAATGAAAAGCTTGCGGCCTTCAAAGTGCCCAACCGGATTTATTTTCTGAGCGAAATACCCAAAGGCGCCACCGGCAAACTGCAGCGCATCGGCCTGGCGCAGAAACTGGGCCTGGTATGACA
>JBGTNZ010000299.1:0-8915 GCA_041742805.1 Aestuariivirga sp. | reverse complement strand
GGATTGCGCAACACCTCTCGGCGCGCGAAAGCGCCGGCCGGAAAAGCCGGCTCGTCGCCATGCACTCCTTCACCCCCGTGTTTTTTGGCATCGCCCGGCCATGGCACGCAGGCGTGCTTTACGATAGCTCGCGCGACCTCGGAGAAAGCGTCATCGCCAGCTTGCGCCGGGACGGCAGCTTGAACGTCGGGCACAACGTGCCCTACACGATCAGCCGCGCTGACGACTACGCCGTCCTTGTCCACGGCCATGATCGCGGCTCGCCCGCCATCCTGATCGAGGTGCGCCAGGATCTCCTTGAGTGCGACGAAGGCATTGCCGAGTGGACCGGCCGGCTTGCGTTGGCGCTCGCCCCATGACGGGCACCAATCTTTCACTTCGCGAGCGCGATGCTGGAACCATTGCCGCAATCGGCAAGCTGCGCTTCTCGCCGTTGAGCCTGATCGGCGGCAAAGGCAATCGTCTCATAGAGGAAGGCGGGCGGGAACTGCTTGACCTCTCGGGGTCGGCAGGCGCCGCGATCCTCGGTTACAGCCATCCGTCGCTTATCGAGGCTGTCGAAAAATCCTTGCGCGGCATGGCCGGCGCCAGCCTGCTGCTCTATCCGAACGAACCCGCCGTCGCACTTGCCGAAGACTTGTTGCGCCTGACACCGGGCGAAGGCGAACGGCGCGTCTGGTTCGGCCATTCCGGCTCCGATGCCAATGATTGCGCCATGCGGGTGTTGCAAGCAGCGACAGGGCGCAGCCGTTTCATCTCCTTCATCGGCTCCTATCACGGTAATCTCACAGGCTCGATGGCGATCAGCGGCCACACCGCCATGACCCACACGCTGCCGCGGGCCGGCCTCGTTCTGCTCCCCTATCCTGATCCCTTCCGTCCAAAATTCAGCGCCGAGGATGTACTCGCCCTGCTCGATTATCAGTTCGAAACCACATGCCCGCCCCAGCAGGTCGCCGCCATATTCATCGAGCCATTGATGTCCGACGGCGGCCTGATCGTTCCGCCGCCCGGTTTCCTCACAACGCTGCAACAGCGCTGCCGCGCCCACGGTATAAAAATCGTTGTCGATGAAGTAAAAGTGGGCCTCGCCCGCAGCGGCCTCATGCACTGCTTTGAACACGAGGGCCTGACGCCCGACCTCATAGTTTTCGGCAAGGGCTTGGGCGGCGGCCTGCCGCTTTCCGCCGTCGTCGGCCCGCAAGACATCATGGACCACGCCCCCGCCTTCGCGCTCCAGACAACGGCTGGAAATCCCATTGCCACCGCAGCAGGCGGCGCGGTTCTGCGTACGATTGAGAAGGAGAATCTCGTTCCCCGCGCCGCGCGCATCGGAAAGATGTTCGCTGATGCGCTCAGGACCTTGGCCAAAAAACATGAGATCATTGGCGATGTGCGCGGGCGTGGTTTGGCGGTGGGTGTCGATCTCGTCAGTGACCGCCAAACACGCCAGCCCGTTCCCGCCGTAACGACCGCCAAGATCATCTACCGCGGCTATCAGCTGGGCGCCGCCTTCAGTTATGTCGGTCTCAAAGCCAACGTCCTCGAATTCACCCCACCCCTCACTTTAGCCGAGGACGAAGTCGCCGAAGGCATCGCCATCATCGACCAGGCGATAACCGACGTCGCCCAAGGCAAGATCGCCGACGCCGATGTCGCATCCTTCATGATGTGGTGAAGGTCAGGCCACGCCCGAGCGCACCTGAATATCCCGCTCCAGATCGCCATAGCCGGTGAAGCGGTATTCATAGGCAAGGCCAAGCTGCTTCGCCGCCGCCATGGCTTTCTTCGCCAGCTCCTCATCTCGTGTCTGGGCGAGATAAACGATCTTTGTATAGTTGCCAAAATACATGGGCAACAATTCCGGGTGGCGATCCATCCCGAGCCCCGCCCAGATCAGCTTGTCGAAATGGCGGGCAAGATAGTCCGTGAGGAAAAACGACGTGACATCCTCATCCGTCGTCCGCGTGAAAGCCTCATTGCCGGAATAGAATGAGTAGCAATGGGGGCCGCCGATCCGTTCCACCCCCTCTTCCTCCAGCAGCTTGTCCAAAAGCCCGCCCGTGCCGCAATCGCCGTAAAGCACGAAGATGGATTTGTATCGGCCCTTGGCGGCGCGGATTTTCTCCCGTACCCCAGGCACGATCTTCTGCGGAGTATTGTGCCATTTCGCGGGGAGGCACTGGACGTCAAAGGCCGTCCAGCGGTTGCGCTCAATCAGATCGACAATCTCCCGCGCCAGCGCCCCGCAGGCGATGAGCAGCACATCGCCCTTGCCGGCGGCAAAGTCATATTCATCGGCGGGCTTGAGGTTAACGAGGGTCATTTCACAGCACCATGCGCCCATTGATATGGGGGTGGCGCGGGCAATTCCGGCGCTTATCCAGAGAGATTCGCCCTCTTGTCAAAAATCAGATTATCAGATAATCTGATTTTCAGATCAGGAAATTGCCCATGACCCGCATATCAGCAACCGAAGCCTCCCGCAATTTCTCCGACATCTTGAACCGCGCCCAATACCGGGGCGAAAGCTTCGAGGTTATGCGGGCTGGTGAAATCGTGGCCCATATCGAGCCGCCCAGACTGCCCAAGATGACCCTCGGCGAGATTCTTGATCGCATCGACAGCGGTCCTGGACTAGATGCTGAGGATGCAAAGCTCTTTGAGAAGCAGCTTGCTGAATTGCGCCGCGATGCGGTCCTTCCCTCCCCATGGGAGTAATCATCGATTCGGGTTTTTTCATTCGCGCCGAGCGAACCAGAAACGCCGACTGGCGGTTCAAACTGCCACGCGTTGAAGAAAGCGCAATTTCGGCCATTAGTGTAACAGAGTTGCTGACTGGCTTTCATCTGGCTGCCGCCACAGCTGCCGCCGCACGGCGTCAGTCCTTCATTGAGGATATTTTGAGTTTGGTGCCGGTCGCCGCTTTCAACGTCGAAACCGCCCGCGTTCATGCCCGATTGCGGGCGAGCCTTAGGAAACAAGGCAAGATGATCGGCGCCCATGATCTCATCATTGCAGCCACGGCGGTAAGCCTTGGTTGGGACGTTCTCACGTTCAACGCCAATGAATTCCGCCAGGTCGACGGGCTCGGCGTCCGCGAGGCGTGATCAGAAAACGCCCGACAGCAAGCCTATTCCAGCCAGCGCCATGGTGCCGCCGCCAAGCTGTGCCAAGGGCCGCGGTATAGCAAGCCGCCTCATGCCGACGCCGAGAGCATGCAGCGCTGCTGTCGCCAGCATGAAACCGCCAGCGTAGCTGACAGCAGATGCAGCCACTGGAATCTCCGACCCATGGGCATGGCCGTGAAAGACCGCGAAGAATCCCGCCAGCGTCACGGCGACTGAGACGGGCGCTTTCCAACGGAGGGCAACCATCGCGCCGAGTGCGATCACCGACAGCGCGATGCCGGTTTCCACGAAAGGCAAATTCAAACCATGGATGCCAGCGATACCGCCGGCCGCCATCATGCTGATAAAGGTTGCCGGCACCAGCCAAAGCGCGCGGCCGCCGAGATTGGCCGCAAACACACCAACCGCCACCATCGCCAAGAGATGATCAAGCCCGTTGAAGGGATGAGCGAAGCCGTGGGCGAACCCCGAGATGCCGCCCGTACCCGTGTGAGCCTCGGCCCCGGTCGCCATAAGTGCCAACAATAAAACGGAAGAAAGAAAACGTCGTGACATGTGCTGCTCCTTTGCTCTTGCGAAGCGCGCCGATTGGCTCACGCTGGGTAGACAGGTCTCTCAGGATGCGGCGAGCTGGTTGTGCTTTCGCGTCATGTAGCTCTTCGCGGTTTCAACCGCCACAGCCGCATCGCGGCAATAGGCGTCAGCACCGATCGCCTTGGCGAACTCTTCATTCAGCGGCGCGCCGCCCACCAGCACGACATAATCGTCACGCATACCTTTTTCCTTCAGCGTGTCGATGACAACTTTCATGTAGGGCATCGTCGTCGTCAGCAGCGCCGACATGCCGAGAAGGTCCGGCTTGTGCTCCTCGATCGCGGCGAGATACTTCTCAACCGCATTGTTGATGCCGAGATCGATCACCTCGAAGCCCGCACCTTCCATCATCATGCCGACGAGATTTTTGCCGATGTCGTGGATGTCGCCCTTGACCGTGCCGATCACCATCTTGCCCTGGCGCGGCGCCCCCGTGGCGATGAGCAGCGGGCGCAGGATGAACATGCCGGCCTTCATGGAGTTGGCGGCAAGCAGGACTTCGGGGACGAACAGAATGCCGTCGCGGAAATCGATGCCGACAATGCGCATGCCTTCGACAAGGGCTTCGGTCAGCACCTTGTAGGGTACCCAGCCGCGGCCCAGCAGAATATGCACGGCCACCTCGACCTCTTCCTTCAGGCCGTCATACAGATCGTCATGAACCTGCTGAACCAAATCCTCGTCGTTGAGGGAGTTCAGATCGAGTTCGCCTTCTTCAGCCTTTACAAATCTCCAGCCGGAATCGTGAGTTGCCACGCAAAATAGCGGAAAACCATGAAATTCCCCATCCTTGGGCGACCTTCACAGGCCGGAAAGCGACGGTTGAGGCAAGGCCCAATGAGGGTTAAGGGAGCCCATGACCAAGAGCTTCGACATCGAACAGGTTCGCGCGCAATTTCCGGCCCTTGCCTTGACCGACGAGAACCGCCCGCGCGTCTATTTCGACAATCCGGCGGGAACCCAGGTGCCGCGGATCGTGATCGACCGCACCGTCGATTGCCTTGTTGCCCGCAACGCCAATCTCGGCGGCTATTTCTCAACCACGGTGGCCGCGAGCGCTCTCGTCGATGAGGCTCACCGGGCCTGCGCTGATTTTTACAATGCCGCGAGCCCCTCGGAGATTATCTTCGGCCAAAACATGACGACGCTGACGCTGCACATGTCGCGCTGTATCGGCAAGAGCTTCAGCCGCGGCGATGAAATCGTGCTCTCGCGCATGGACCACGACACCAATGTCGCGCCTTGGCTGCTGTTGGCCGATGATCTGGGCCTCACCGTGCGCTGGATGGATTTCGACACGGACACCTACGAGTTTCCCGACGATGCGCTTACCAAGGTACTGAGTGAAAAGACCAAACTCGTCGCCCTGGGGCTCGCCTCCAATTGCACCGGCACCGTGAACGACGTGAAGCACTTCGCAAAACAAGCCAAGAATGCGGGCGCGCTCGTCTATGTGGACGCCGTGCAGTTCGCCCCGCACTACCCCATCGACGTGCAGGATCTCGGCGCCGATTTCCTCGTCTCCTCCGCCTACAAATGGTTCGGCCCGCACCAGGGCATATTATGGGGCCGCGCCGATGTTTTGAACGAAACCTTCAGTTACAAGGTACGGCCCGCAGGCAACGACCTCCCGCACAAATTCGAAACCGGCACCTTGAGCCATGAAGGCATGGCCGGCTGCCTCGGCGCCATCGAATATCTGGAACAATTCGGCGAAGGTGAAAGCCGCGCCTCCCGCATCAAATCCGCCTGGGACGCCCTTTCAACTTACGAACATAAACTCACCCACCGCCTCATCGACGGCTTAAAGAATTTCAAAGGCCTGAAAATCTGCGGCATCACCTCCGCCAACGCCATGCACCGGCGCGTGCCCACCGTCTCCTTCACGCTCGAAAGCCACAGCCCCGCCGATCTCGCCAGGAGCTTCGCCCGCGACAACATCTTCGTCTGGTCCGGACACAATTACGCCATCGAGCCCATGATCCGCATGGGTTTACTCAACAAAGGCGGCGTCCTCCGCGTGGGCCTCGCGCATTATAACACCGAAGCCGAGGTGGATGCGCTGCTCAATTCGCTTACGCGCATCGTCTCCTTCTCTCCATCACCGGCCTTGAGCCGGTGATCCACGCTGGATGGCAGGGTCAAGCCCTGCCATGGAGAGAGTTGGTATCAATCTTCCAGCAGTTGCCGCAACATGCTCTCGTGGTGATTGAGGAAGTTGCGGGTGACTTCGAAATGCTCGGTGTCTTGATAGCTCACCCGGTCCAGGCCCTTAGGGCCAATCTGATAGATCCAGGCGTCTGGATAAGCCATGAGGATGGGGGAATGAGTCGCAATGATGAACTGCGAATTCTCCGCAATCAGGTCATGCATCCGCACCAGCATCGACATCTGCCGCGAGGGCGAAAGCGCCGCTTCGGGTTCATCCAATATATATAGTCCGTTGCCCCGAAAGCGATTCTCCAAAAGGGCAAAGAACGATTCTCCATGCGATTGTTGGTGAAGAGACTTCCCGCCAAACCTGTCGATGATCTTCGGGCTTTCGGAAGGTTCCGCATCGAGGTTTTCGATGTTGGTCGCCAAATTGAAATAACTCTCGGCGCGTAAGAAAAATCCGTCTCGGGCGCGTTTTGCGCTTTTCGATAGCCGCAAATCCTTGTGCAGTGCTGAATGCGAGGAGAACGTTTCAAAATTGAAGTTGCGGGAGCCGCCCTCCGCATTGAACCCCCAGGCAACTGCGAGAGCTTCGATCAGCGTTGATTTTCCCGAGCCGTTCTCGCCGATCAGGAAGGTGACCTTCGGATGAAACTCAAGCTCATGCAGATTGGCGATAGCGGGCAAGCTGAACGGGAACGCTGACCGGTCCTTGACGCGATCCCAAAGCAATTCCGCGCGCAAAAGGTAATGCTTCGCTTCAAATGATTTCATACTGGATGTATCGAAGGAAACGCACTAGAGGGCAATTGCGTTGCCAGATTTTGGTTAGCAGGTTACCCCCGCCGTCTCTCCCGCCTTGCAGCGCCTTCGGCGGCGGTGTCGACGCCTTTCGCCAACACCGACACCGCGCCCAGGCGCTGCTCGATCAGGCCGACCGAGGGGCGCTCTCCGCGCGTATAGGTTTCCAGCGATTTCCGCATCGCAGCAAGATGGCCGGGGCTAGTGCCGCAGCAGCCGCCGATGATCTTCGCTCCGGCATCAAGCGCGATGCGCGCATAGTCGGCCATCAGTTCGGGCGTGCCGGAATAATGGATGTGACCATCGGCATATTGCGGGATGCCGCAATTGCCCTTGGCGACGATGGCCGCATCCGGCCGCGCCTCACTAATGCCGAGAACGGTGGCGATCAGCTCCGAAGCGCCGGTGCCGCAGTTGGCGCCGATGGCCACGGGTTGCGTGGCGAGGGATGCCGCAAGCGCGCCGAAGGCCTTGGGGGTGATCCCCATCATGGTGCGGCCGTTGGTGTCGAAACTCATGGTCGTGACGATAGGAAGGCCCGCCTTCGAAGCACCTTCGACTGCGGCGCGAAGTTCCTCCTCCGATGACATGGTCTCGATCCATAGGACGTCAACCCCGCCCTCCTTCAGCGCGTCGGCTTGCTCCTCGAAAGCGGCCACGCCATCCTCGTGCGACATCGTCCCCACGGGCTGGAAGATTTCGCCGGTGGGCCCGATCGAGCCTGCGACATATACGGCCCTGTCCGCCCGATCTGCTTCAACACGAGCGTTCTTCGCCGCCGCGATGTTGATCTCCCGCACCCGGTCTTGCGCATTGTGCAGTTTCAGCCGGTGGCGATTGCCGCCGAAACTATTGGTCAGCACAATGTCCGCGCCGGCTTCGATAAAGCCACGGTGCAGCGTGCGGACCCGCTCGGGATGGTCGAAATTCCACATCTCAGGCGCATCGCCGGAGACAAGGCCCATCTCGAAATAGTTGGTGCCGGTGGCCCCATCGGCCAACAGCCAGGGGCGTGTGGCGAGCGCTTCGGTGAAGGATGAACGGGTCATGGAACCTCAAAAGAAGAATATAAAGAATTCTTTATATGCTTTCCGCCCGTTTGCCAAGAGCCAAAACTCAGGCCCGCTGCTGGCCATAGTATAATGTCGACACATGCTGTGCCTCCGCGAAGAAAAGCCAGCGCTCGACCACCGCGGCGATAAGGGTCAGCAGCGCCGCGATCAGGGAAACCAAGGGCGCGGCCAGGGACGCCAGCATGGCGAGCAGCGCCAGCGCCAGCAATAGAAACATTAAACTCCGCAACGCCGCCGCATGCTTGCGCGCCACCGCATAGCCCATTTCCTTCTGGATGAAATTCACGGACGTGTGCGGCAATTCCCATTGCCTCACGCTGCCGATGCGGCCCAAGCCGGTGGCGGCTTCGATGGTGTGGGTTTTCTCAGCGCCATCGATGGCGCGCCAATAGAAAAATTTCAGTATGCCCAGAAGGATGATCGCCGCCACGGTGACGATAACCTGAAAAGACTGGAAGCGATTGAACACTGCCGCAATCGCGGTCATCAGGCTGGCACCGGTGGCCAGCGAGAATGCGAGATAGACCGGCCCCGTGAGCGGCTGCGCCCAGGCGCGAATTGTGGGCAAGCTCGAGTAAATTTTCGCCGTGCAGTACACGGTGACCACACACATGATAGCGGTGATGAGTCCGAGCGGCCCGATCAACCGCGGCACATCCAAGAGGCCAGACCACACGGCGGCGAAAGCCAGCGCGGGCGCATAAGTCACAACAGAGGCCACGCCCTCGCGCGAGAGCCACGAGGAGCGCCATTGCGAGAAGGCCCGCCACGCCCGCTCCGGCCGGCCCAAATGCAACATGGAAGACAGCAGCCCAATAGTAATAAGCGCCAGCGCAGCGAAGCTGGCAGTAAGCGCAAAGCCCTTGCTCGATGCCACGCCGTGGCTAGCCCCCGCCAGTCCCAGCAAAGCCAGCAGGCCATAGCCAGCACCTGACGCCGTCGTGAACAGGATAACCGAATACGCCGGATGCATCTCAGCCTTCGAGCTTGCCGGAATAGTCGGTATCGTCGCCGCGCGTGCCGATCATCTTGCGCGACAGCACCTGGTCGGCCCAGGCGAAGAGCCGATCAAATGCACCGCCATCACCCTTCAACAATTCGACAGGCTTCATCGTCGTGGCATCGCGCCTCGCGCGCGGCGGCAGATATTTGTTCACCGGCT
>JBGTNZ010000298.1:0-6362 GCA_041742805.1 Aestuariivirga sp. | reverse complement strand
TAACGCTGCCGCTGCCCTTTCGGCAGTTTGGCTTTATATTGGCCGAGCGAGTAGTCACCGATATTATTCACATCGGCATGGCGTTGAATGGCGGCCTTGAAGCTCGATGCGGTGCCCTGGCGGTGGGCTTTCAGCATGTCCCTGGCGAACTGCCGCATGAAGACGATGGACGGATGCTCCGCCCCCACAGCGGGCGTGACAACGCCTGCGGCCAGGAGACTCAGGAACGCCCGTCTTGAAATTGGAAAACTCACCAGGAATCAGCCTCGCGCAGTTCTTTGAACAAAGCCTCGAAATTCCCGTTCGATTGTTTCAACACCCTGTTGAACCGGTCTCTCATGGCAATTGTGAGCCACACACCTTTGACATTTACATCGCTGACCTTGAAGCTGTTCCCCGCAGGCGCCAGACGCCACCGCACCTGCTCGTTGCCTGGTTTGATGGCGCTGTGGATGGTGACGAACTTGCCGGATTTGGATGACGAGATGATATCGAGTCCTGAGCCGCGGAAATCCTTTATATAAAATACGAAAAGCCCCGCCGCGTAGTTGCTCACCAGGCGGTAGAATTCGCTCTGCTTGCCGGCGGGCAGTTTGCTCCGATAGGGACCCAATGCGTAATTGGCGACGCCCCGGAGATTGATATAGCGGTTGAGGAGCGCTGCAAACTTGTTGCGCAAGCCATTTCCGCCCTGGCCGCTGTTCGCCAGCCTCATCACGTCATCGGCGATATTCGACACATATTTTTGGGCGGGATCGAGTGCCGCGGCGGCGATGCCGGGGTTAAACGCCGCGCCGCCCAATACGCCGGCCAATATGAGCCCGGTGAGTCGACGCCGCCCGATTGAACGAGCCAGATAACCAGTCATTTCGCCTCCAGGCCTGAACTTGAATATCCCATCAGCCGCGCAATACGCCGGGAAACGGGGAAAAAAGCAAGTTAGTTCCCGGCTTCAGAAACATATCCGGGCTTGTCACTCATATAAAGATATGTTTATGTCAGAACTGGAAATGAGGGTGAGTTTTGGAAGAGCTCTTAGCGGCATTGCGGGCGGCGGCGGAGGCGACCCGGGTGCGCATCCTGTTCGCTCTCTCCCATGGCGAATTCAATGTCAGCGAGCTGACCCAAATTCTCGGTCAAAGCCAACCCCGCGTCAGCCGCCACCTGAAACTTATGACCGAAGCCGGCCTTGTCACCCGCCACAAGGAAGGCAACTGGGTGTTGTTTCGCCTGCGCGACCAGGGATCGGGCGGAGCCCTGTCCCGGGCTATCGTCGATCTCCTGCCGGGCGCTGATGCGGAGCTGACCCGCGATCTCGCCCGCCTCGCCGAGGTTCGCGCCAGGCGAAGCGAGATCGCCAGCCAATATTTCCGGGACAATGCGGCGCGCTGGGAGGAATTGCGCTCGCTTCATGTGCGCGAGGAAGATGTCGAGCACGCCATGCTGCGGCTGGCGGGCTCGTTACCCATCCGGCTCCATGTCGATCTGGGCACCGGCACCGGCAGCGTACTTCGTTATTTCGCGCCCCTTGCCGGGCAATCCATGGGCGTTGACCAGAGCCTGGACATGCTGGCGATGGCCCGCGCCAATCTGGAGAAGGCGGGCCTCGGCAATTTGCAAATCCGCCACGGCGACATTTATGCACTGCCCTTTGCCGATGGCTATGCCGACTTCATCACCATCCACCAAGTCTTGCACTATCTCGACGATCCCGGCCGCGCCCTCCATGAGGCGGCGCGCATCCTCGCACCCGGTGGACGCGTGTTGATCGCCGATTTCGCGCCGCATGAATTCGAGCAATTGCGCGAGAACCACGCCCACCGCCGCCTCGGCATCGCCGCCGAAAACATGACGGGCTGGCTCCAGCGCGCGGGTATGAGGCTGGTCCAGCATGAGGTGCTGCCGCCACCCTGGCGCAAAGGCGAGACGGGACTGACGGTGTCGCTGTGGCTTGCGGAAAAATCCGCAAGTCCCGCCGAGCGCCCATTTGTCCGATCGGAACGCGCGCAATGACGATGGATGAAACGCCGCCAATCGAAGTTTCGTTTGAGTTTTTCCCGCCCAAACCGGGAGAAGCCGAACAGGTTTTCTGGCGGGCCATCGCCAAGCTAAAGGCCGTGCAGCCGCATTTCGTATCCGTGACCTATGGCGCGGGCGGCACCACGCGCGAGCGCACGTTAGAAACCCTCGCCCGCATCCGCCGCGACACCGCTCTTAATCCCGCGGGGCATCTGACTTGCGTGGGCGCGAGCAAGGCTGAAGCGAATGCCGTTATCCACGCCTATCGCGCGGCCGGCGTCCGCCACATCGTGGCGCTGCGCGGCGACCCACAGGGCGGCGCCGGCACGAAATTTGTGCCTCACCCCGATGGCTACCGTAACGCCGCCGACCTGGTGCGCGGCATACGCGATATCGGCGGCTTCGAAATTTCCGTGGCCGCCTATCCCGAGCGCCATCCGGAATCGGTGTCGATCGAGGAAGACCTCGCTTTCATGGCCGACAAGGCGGACCACGGCGCCACCCGCGCCATCTCGCAGTTCTTCTTTCACAACGCTTTCTTCCTGAGGCTTCGGGATCGAATCTTCGCAAGAGGCATCGACATTGAGCTGGTGCCGGGCATTCTCCCCATTACGTCTTTTGCCAAAGTGAGTGAGTTCGCGGCCAAATGCGGGGCCCACATCGCGCCGGCACTGGCGCGGCGCTTCGAAGGTCTCGACAACGATCCCGAAACCCGCAACCTCGTGGCCGCCATGGTCGCGGCCGAGCAGGTGGCCGCCCTCCGGCGCGAGGGTGTGAGCCACTTCCACTTCTACACCCTCAACCGCGCCGACCTCGTCTACGCCATCTGCCGCGTGCTCGACCTCGGGGTGGAGAATGAAAGGGTTGCTTAACAAGATCTTTTTCCCTTCCCCCCTCGCGGGGGGAGGTGGATCGCGCCGCATGCGCGAGACGGATGAGGGGGCTGGTTCAGCGAGTCCTATCGTTGGGCATTTGCCTCGCTGAGGCAGCCCCCACATCCGTCGCTTCGCGCCACCTTCCCCCGCGAGGGGGGAAGGGGAATTGTGGAAGAACTCAATGCGGATCAAGCGCGGTCATTTATCTCACATTCCGTTCCGTGCCCACACTTTGGCAATGGCGGGAACGGCGGCGACGCGATCGTGGAGCACCTTGAGGTTCGGGTGCCTGGCGAACAACGCCGCGACATCGGGAGCCCAGGTTACCAGCATCGCGGCGTATATATCCACGGCGCTCATGGCCGCGCCGAGGATGAATGGGCCTTCGCCGATGGCATCCGACAGGATGGCGAGCTCGCGCTCCATGCCGGCGACGGCCTTTGCCTTGATGCCGGCAGCGCCGGCAGGCTCCACCGTGTAGCGTTCAGGATAAAACATCCGGAGATCGCTCATGTAGACGGTGGTTGCGAGAAACACCATCCAGCGCAGATAATGCGGCCTGAGCGGCGAGAAGGTGGCGGGAGCAAGCGCTGCCCCTGGAAATATATCGGCGAGGTGGATGAGGATCGCGGCACTTTCCGTCATGATCGCGCCATCGGGAAGAATGAGAGTGGGGACTTCCCCCTTGGGATTGACCTCACGGAGAATCGCGGGGAACTGGCCGCCCGCATCGCGCTGCAAATCCTCAATCCGGTAATCCGCGCCGCACACGGCGAGGACGGCCTCGACGGCAGCCGACCCAGCACCCTTCTTGGCATAGAGCTTGAACATGACGGGCCCTCCCCCCGCAACGCTACAACACCTTCATCGGAACGTCTTGCTATTCTCCGGTCAATAGAACATTCATAGCTTACCGAAAACGGGATATGAAAGATGGCCCCACGGGCGGCGCATCTGATGGTGGCGCTCGTGGCGGCCGGCCTTCTCCTGCCGGCGGACAATGCCGAAGCCGCTTGCGTTGCCGAACCCTTTGTCAGAAATGCCGGAGCGGCCATCATGGGCGCTGCCCGGGCAAGATCGGCCACGGCTTTCGCAAACGCCGCATCACGTTATGCCGACTTGCGCAGCATCGCCATCTTCGCGCTCGGCCCCCACCGCGCCAGCCTGAGGAAATCGGACGAGGCCGAATACGTCCGGCTTACGCGGGCCTTCATCGGGCGGTTCATGCTCAGGCATGCCAGGCGTTTTGGCGGCGACGGCCTCAGCATCACCTCCTGCACCGGCGGCAACCGGGCGCTGGTCGTGAAGGTGAAATTGAGGGGCGGCCAAAATGTCATTTTCAGAATCCAAAAGACGCGCGCCGGCTACCGTGTGCGCGACCTCAATGTATCCTCGGTTTGGCTGGCCCAGCAGCTGCGCAGCACATTCACCGGCGTCATCCGCCGCAACAATGGCGACATCGGCGCGCTGATGGCGTTCCTGCGCGGTTAGCTATTCAGGCAGGCCCGCCTTGCGCAGGCCCTCTGTCCACCGCGCGAAATCTTCCTCGCGCTTGATCGGAAAGCGTTGCCTGAGATTGGCGAGCCGCAATGTCGGGTCGATTGCGCGGAGTTGGGAAACTGCGCGCTCAGCCTCTTCCATGCGCCCCAGGAGTGCGGCGCTGGCGGCGGCGGTCGCCATCGCAAAAACCCCGTTCTGCGGCGCCGCCGTAACCGATTCCGACACCGATAACGCCTCGCGGTAACGGCCGGCGATGAAATACGCAAACGCGATCGCCCATCGCATGTTGGATATGCTGGGATCATGGGGGCTGAGTTGCATCGCCCGCGTAACGTGACTGATCGCGGTGTCCGCCTCGCCAGACCACGCCTTTACCCAGCCGCTGAACATCCAGGCCGAGGCTAGGTTTGGATTAAGCTCCAGGCCTTTGCCGATCAGCGCACCGCCGGTTTCAAGCTCGCCTGCCACAAAAGCCAGCGCCATGCCTGTGGCGCTGAGGGCAACCGAGTCGTCCTGGCCAAGCTCCAGAGCGCGGCGGGCGAGCCGTTGCACTTCAGCAATCGCCAATGGGTAGTCGCTGATCCAGCCACCGGCCTGGCGCTGCGAATAACAGCGCGCCGCCATGGCGTAGGCCGAGGCAAATTCGGCATCGAGTTCGATCGCCCGGTAGAAATGCGCCAGTGCCTGTTCATTGCCTTCGCGAGTCCATTTGGGCACCTCGGCCAGGCCACGAAGGTAATAGTCGTAAGCGTCGAGACTGCCCGTGGGTTTGCGTTTCGACCGTTCGATTTCGGCCTGCTCGAGCTTCGGCGAGATCGCCCCGACGACCTTTGCCGTCACCATGTCCTGCAGCTCGAATACATCCTTCAGCTCACCCTCGATACGGTCTGCCCAGAGTGCCGCACCCGTGGCTGCATCGATGAGCTGTCCGCCGATGCGGAGGCGATTGCCCGCCTTGCGGACGCTGCCTTCCAGCACATAGCGCACGCCCAGTTCGCGCCCAACCTGCTTCACATCGACGGCGCGGCCCTTGTAGGTGAAGCTCGAATTGCGCGCGATGACGAACAGCCAATGCAGCCGCGACAGCGCGGTGATGATTTCGTCGACCATGCCATCGGCGAAATAGTCCTGCTCCGGATCGTTGCTGAGATTGGCGAATGGCAGGACGGCAATGGACGGTTTCCGGACCGGCGCCGGTGACGGCGCTTCATCCCTGACACCGGAGTTTGTACGCGCTTGCTCGTAAACCTGTATCGTTTCGGTTTCGGGGGCCGTGCCCAGTTCCTGTTTCAATCTTTCAGCCAGGCTTTGGTAATGCTTGAGGGCTTCGGCGCGGCGGCCCAGGACGACGAAGGCCTGAATGGCCAGCCGGTGCGCATCCTCGCGGAAAATGTCGCGCCGGATGCAGGCCTCGGCATGTTGCAAGGCATCCGCCGCCCTGCCCTGATCGAGTTCCATCCCGCCGAGCCGCACCAATGCGCCGCAGGCAAGATTTCCGATGCGACGGCGCTCGTCGCTGAGCCAGTCCTCCCATGTGGCATCCTTCACGTCGATTCCAGCCAGGAGATCACCATCCAGAAGATCCACCGCTTGCCGAAGTTCATCTGCTGAACCGGCCCGGACGAGGGCTTCAAACCGGCGCACGTCGCTGGTCACGGCTGACGGCGAAAGCTGCACCGTATGGTCGTCGGAGATCAGCGCCTCCGTCCCGACGGCCTTGCGCAAGCGGGCGAGCGCCTGCCGGAAGTTCTGCCGCGCCTGGTCCTCGAAATGCGATCCCCACAGCAGCGAGGTCAAGTGCTCGCGCGGCACGGGCTTTGCCGCCATGGTGAGATAGGCCAGGAAAGCGCTGAGCTTGGCGCTGGAAAGGCCGATCCGGCCCTCTGGGCCGGTCAGCTCGAAGTGCCCGAACAGCTTGATTTGCAGCATCATTCCCCGTGACAGACGTTTTAGCGCCAAGTCACGGGC
>JBGTNZ010000297.1:0-8695 GCA_041742805.1 Aestuariivirga sp. | reverse complement strand
TACCAGGCTTTCCCAAAGTCCATGCAGATGGCTTTCGCCGCGAATGGATTTCACCGTCTCCAGCGCCGATATGGTCTCGACCAGCAAGGAGTGGCGCTGTGCGGTCACCGCGGAATTCTTCTCCGCTGCGCGGCGCAAGGGCAGCTGGAAGGCAAGGCCCAGCAGGATCATCAGAACCGCGGCAGCCGCCGGCACCGCCACCATGATGCCGCCCACCTGATAGATGACGAAGAGAAACAAGCCGAAAAACGCCATGTCGGTGAAGGAGGCAATGGTGCTTGAGGTGAAGAACTCGCGCACCTGCTCGAACTCTTTCAGATGGCTGGCGAAGCTGCCGGTGGTCGGCGGCTTGTTGCTCATTTCGATGCCCAGCACATGTTCATAGATGCGGCTGGCCAGCAGCACATCGGCCCGCCGCCCCGCCGAATCGATGAGCCAGCTCCGCAATGTCTTGAGGAGAAAATCGAAGGATAAGGCGAGCCCCATGCCGATCGCCAGGACCCATAAGGTGGGCAGCGCCTTGTTGGGAAGAACGCGGTCATAAACATTCATTGTGAAGAGCGGCGAAGCCAGCGCGATGAGGTTGATGAAGATCGCCCCCAGGATAACAACGGAGTAGGTGGGCCAGAGTTTGCGAACGGCCGACCAGAACCAGTGGCCGCTCTGCCGCTGGGCCGGCTCCGTGGCCGCCAAATCCTGCGCCTCGTTCCGCCGCGCCAGGATGCACACGCCGGAATAGTCTTTGGCAAGCCGGGAAACCGCGACATTCATCTCCGTGCCGGTCACGGGATCGTTGATGCGGCAGGTCTTGCGCGTGCGGCTCACCAGGATAACGGCGTCGCGTCCACCCATCATTAATATGGCGGGCAGATAAATATCGTTAATCTGGCCGATCGAGCGCTTGACCAATCGGGAATTATAACCGGCCCGGTCAAGGGCGCGCTGCAGCAACTCGGGCGTCAGCCGCCCCTTGTCGAGCGGAAGTCCCGCCAGCAGTGCCGCAATCGAGGTCGGCCTGTCGGTGATGGCAATAAAGGTGGCGAGGCAGAGGGCGAGGGGATCGTCTCCCTCTACCGATTGCTGGAGATCCAGAACAGCCGCGGCCTCCGCGGCCTTTGCCTCTTCGTCGCCGCCAGCGGCAACGCTTTTCGAGCCCTGTCCAAATCCAAGGATGTTCATCCGCGTCCGTTACAAACGATCATGCAAAGCGCCCCGGTCACTCGGCGGGCGGTGGAAGTTCCACTCGGTCGAATGAATCGGGAGAAGGCGTCTCCGGCACATTTGCCTCTTCCCTCGCATAGGTCCTCGACTCGGCAGGGGCTGCGATGCCGATGGTGCGCAGCAAACTACCGGTCGCAGCCAAAATGCGGAAGTGGCCAAACTTCACCGCGGCGTCCGAAGTGGCGATTGCGACCTGCACCGAGAAACGGGTGTTCTGCGTATCAAGGAGATCGAGCAGCGAGCGCTCGCCGATCCTGAATTGCTCAAAATACGAGCCCCGCAACTGCTGGATCGCCGACATCTCGCGCAACAGCTCGCGCAGGCGCACCGTCTGCTGCGTGTAACGGCTCCACGACAAACGCACACCTTCGTCGACTTCGCGCGTTATGCGGTGGAGCTTGTGATATTCCTCGTCGACATGGCGGATCTGCTCCTGCTCGTTGGCGGCGTCGATGCCGCCGTTATAAAGGTTCCAGCGCATCACCAGATTGCCCTGGAGGTCACCGTCGAATCCGCGAACCCCGCCTACATCCTCGCCAGCCGAAGCGCGGCCTTCCAGCGAAAGGTTGGGATAATATTTGGACTGGGCCGCCTTCACTAAAGCAGCAGCGGCATCGATATCAGCCTGCGCGAATTTGATCGATGGGTGGTTGGCGTGCGCCTGCTCAATTGCGGCATTCAGCGATCCGGGAATGAGCGACCTTGCATTGATGGGGGCCGATAAGGCTCCGGGCGGCCGCCCGACCAGCCGGATAAAGGCAGCCTCGGCGGCCTTGTACTCTTCCTGGAATTCCGCCATCCGCGATCTCGCGGCGTAGATGCGCTCTTGCGCCTGCTGCCGGTCGGCAACGCTGATCGTGCCGCCGCCGGCGCCTTCCGAAATCTCTCCCAGGATTTTCTGGTGATAGCCGATATTCTCCTTGGCGAGCGAAATGATCCGCCGTGTGCGGAGCATTTCAAGGTATTCGCGGATGACGGCAAGGGCGATGAACTCCGACCGCTCGCGCACCCGCAAGGCGGCGCCATCCACGCGCGATGCTTGCCGCTCAATTTCGGCCTCCGTGCCGAAGCCGTCAAAAAGCAATTGGCGCACCACAACGCTGGCTTCTTTTCTGAGAAAAAGATGATCCTCATCGTTATTGGCGCGGCTCGTAACGCTATCGCGGATCTCACCGCCGATGCTGCCCTCGAGGTCGAGCCGGGGGCGATAGAGGCCGCGGCCTTGCTCAAGCTCGAACTCAATGGCGGCCCGGTTGGCCACCGCCTCGCCGATTTCCGGATTGGAATCGACCGCCGTGGCGACGGCCTCTTTCATGCTCATGGCTTGGGCCAGGCTGGCAGCGCAAAAAAGCGCAGCCGACGCCGTCCCGCAAACGATGAGATACCTAAAACCTGATACTAACCTCACCGCCCCACCCCTGATTCTGCCTGAAAGGTGACCCTTTTAAGCTAGCTAGCGAATTTATCGGCATAGCTAGGTAATGTCGATTCTAAAGGGTGGCAATTAACGTTAATAGTTAATCAATAGTTACCCAATGGACACACCGATTTTGTTGGTTTTGGCCAATCGATTTGGAGCGTCGGCTTCCAGGCTCTTCATCTCAGCGTAAGAGCGCCCTGTTCAGGAGCAGTATCGCCAAGCAAATCCTGTAGAGCATGGCCGAGAGTGGCGTTTTCAAACGGTTTTTCAACGCGCAAGGCATTCCGGAGTCGCTCGGGAATACCGGCGGTTGTGTATCCGGTAACCAGGAGGAAGGGGATTCCTTTTTTATCGAGGAGATCGGCAATCTTGGAGCTGGTAAGCCCGGCTAGATTTACATCCAGCACGGCGACATCAAGGTCTAGCGCTTGCGCCAGGATGAGGCCATCCACCAAATTCTGTGCCGTGTTGATAACACGGTATCCAAGCTCGGTAAGGCAATCCTCGAGATCGGCCAACACAAGGGGCTGATCCTCCACGATTAATACCCGGGGCCGCTTCTCATCCACTCTGCACGCCTCACATCAGCAATGGCCCACCACTCAAACGCATCTCCCGCCCACCCCGTTCCTTACAATTGTACGGTTTCTGACGCCCCGCCTTTTTGCGTACGGAACCTTTCTGCAGCTTGCCGGGTTGGAACAGGACAATGAGTGTGCTCCTCATCAAGGAGAGGAGAGATCGATGAAGCCTGTCTATTTGTTGGCGATTGCCATTGCGCTCGGAGCCGGTTCTTTTGCAATCCCGGCGGGGAGTGAGGGAGTTGAGACTACCGCGGCGGCGCCGCAAGCAGCCATCAGCGATCCCGCGTTTCTTCGAGAAGCTTCCACCGGCCAAGTGGACTATTTCCGAATCCTGAGCTCCACGGTAACCGTGCCGTTAGAGGCGAGCCTCCCGAGCGATTTTGACAATGCTCACGTCGAATGGTGCCAGGGGCGGTATCGGTCATACAATCCCCGGGACAACACGTGGGTCTCGTTCAGCGGCCGCGTGCGCGAGTGCGATAGCCCGTTCTGGTAAATGGCTGTAATGTTCAGCGCTTGAACTGGTGAGCCCGGCGCGGATCGAACGCGCGACCTACTGATTAAAAGTCAGACGCTCTACCACTGAGCTACGGGCCCTCGCGCGGGTCGTGCCCCGTGAAAGCGGGCGGACCATAGTTGAGGGGGGCAGGCCGGGTCAAGCTCCCGCTATTGCCTCTGCCGTCCGCAAGCGGCAATTTTAGGGGCTAGCAAACGGGAAGCCAAGGTTATGAAAATTTCCTCCACGATCTTGCCGCCCTCCAATCCCGCCCCGTATCCCTCTCCCGTGGCCATTCCACACGGTGCTGGCGTTCGTGCCGATCTGGGCGGTTTCGGCATCGACTGGAAGATCGACGGGCTTCATTCGGAGCAGCGCTTTTCGGTGGTTCACCATCCCTTGGCGCCGCGTACCCTTGCAGCGCCTCTGCACCGGCACCACCAGGAGGATGAATACTCCTACGTGCTGACTGGCAAGCTCGGTGCTCTGCTGGGAGAGGACGTCATCATCGCGGAACCACACACTTGGGTGTTCAAGCCGCGAGGCCAATGGCACACCTTCTGGAATGCCGGCGACACCCCTTGCGAGATCATAGAGATCATCTCGCCCGCCGGTTTCGAAAATTACTTCCGCGAATTGGCGGCAATCTGGCCTGACCGGCCGCCACCGGAACTTCTGCGGAAATACGAAATCGATGCGGATACCGCCAGCATCCCCGGCCTCTGCGCCCGTTTTGGCCTGAGGTCAGGCCGTAGTTAACGCTCCCGGTCACAATATCGCCCCCGCGGTCCGGTTCATGCTTTGACGGGGAGAGGGAATCCTGAAATGACACGGGCATGTCGGACCTAGCGATCATCGTGCTGGCGGCGGGTAAGGGCACCCGCATGAAATCGGCGCTCCCCAAAGTCCTGCACAGGGCGGCGGGCCGAAGCCTGCTTGCCCATGTTATGCACGCCGCCAAGGCTCTTTCGCCAGCCAAAACCGTGGTCGTCGCTGGCCCGGGCACGGAGGGGGTGGCAGCGGAAGCCAAAGCCGTCGTCCCCAATGCCACCATCGCCATCCAGCCCGAACGCCAGGGCACCGCCAACGCCGTCGCCATGGCGCAACCGGCGCTCAACGGGTTTTCCGGCACGCTTCTGGTGCTCTATGCCGATGCTCCGCTCATCCAGTCCGACACCGTCAAGACCCTGGCCGCCTGGGTATCGCCCACCAAACCCATGGCCGTCCTCGGCTTCGAGGCGGCAGACCCGCAGGGCTATGGCCGCCTCTTACGCGATGCCAAGGGCGACGTGGTGGCGATCCGCGAAGAGCTTGATGCCTCGCCGGAGGAGAAATCCATAAACCTTTGCAACTCCGGCATTCTCGCGATTCAGTCCGATCCCCTCTGGCGACTCTTACCGAAGATCGGCAAGGCCAATGCGAAGGGCGAATATTATCTAACCGACCTCGTCGGCCTCGTGGCGGGCGAAGGCGCCAGTGTCGGCCTCGCCACCTGTCCCGAATGTGAGGTCGCCGGTGTTAACGACCGCGTTCAGCTTGCCGCCATCGAGGCGGGGTTCCAGGCGCGCCTCCGCCGCCAGCACATGCTGAACGGCGTTACCCTCACTTCGCCGGATTCCGTTTTCTTCTGCGCCGATACAGTGATCGGCCAGGACGTCACCATCGGTCCGCATGTGGTGTTCGGCCCCGGCGTCACCGTGGCGGACAATGCGGAAATTCTCGCCTTCTCCCACATCGAGGGAGCCCGCATCGGGCAGGGCGCCCGCATCGGCCCCTACGCCAGGCTCCGTCCCGGAGCCGACATCGGCCGCGACGCTCACATCGGCAATTTCGTCGAAGTGAAGAAGGCTGTCATCGGCGAGGGCGCCAAGGCCAATCACCTCTCCTATATTGGCGATGCAAAAATCGGCGCCAACACCAATATCGGAGCAGGCACCATCACCTGCAATTACGATGGCTACGAGAAACATCTGACCGAAATCGGCGAGAATGTTTTCGTGGGCTCCAACACGGCGTTTATAGCACCGGTGAAAGTGAACGACGGGGCCAATATCGCCGCCGGCAGTGTCATCACCAAGGAAGTGCCTGCAGACGCCCTCGCCATTACCCGCGCCGGACTACAAATCCACGATGGCTGGGCCGCCAAATACCGCGACATAAAAAAGGCCCGCAAGGCCACAAAGAGTTAAGCCAGAAGATGAAAAAAGCGGCATTTGCACCTCCCTTCACGTCATTCCGGCGAAAGCCGGAATCCAGCTTTGACATGGACCCCGGCTTTCGCCGGGGTGACGGAAATGAGTTGGCGAGCTATATTTTCGTGTGCTGAGGAGATAATAGACCATGTGCGGCATCGTCGGAATTCTGGGCAAAGAGGCCGTCGCCAACGGTATCGTCGAAGCCCTGAAGCGCCTCGAATACCGGGGCTATGATTCAGCCGGCGTCGCCACCATCGAGAAGGGCGAGATCGGCCGCAGGCGCGCGCCCGGAAAGCTCCGCAATCTTGAGGAGCGGCTGCGCGAGGAACCACTCCTGGGCACCTCCGGCATTGGCCATACGCGCTGGGCCACCCATGGCGCCGCCAATGAGGCGAACGCGCACCCGCACATGGCGGGCGACGTGGTCATCGTCCACAATGGCATCATCGAAAACTTCCGTGCACTGAAGGATGAACTGATAGCCGCCGGCTGCAAATTTGAAACCCAGACCGACACGGAAGTCGTCGCCCATTTGATCGCGCAAGGCCGCGCCAACGGCAAAGCTCCCCGCGAAGCCGTGCGCGATGTGCTGGGGCGCCTCCACGGAGCTTTCGCATTGGCGATCCTGTTCAAGGGCGAAAACAATCTGCTGATCGGGGCCCGCAAGGGAAGCCCGCTCGCCGTCGGTCATGGCGAGGGCGAGATGTTCCTGGGTTCAGATGCGATTGCGCTGTCGCCCTTCACCAACCGCGTCACCTATCTGGAGGACGGCGACTGGGTTGTCCTCACCCGCACCTCGATTGAAATCTTCGATTCAGAAAACCGCCAGGTGATCCGTCCCATAAGTTTCTCGCAAGCCTCGTCCATGCTGGTGGACAAGGGCAACCACCGGCATTTCATGGCTAAGGAAATCGCCGAGCAGCCGGAAGTCGTCGGCCACACGCTCGCCGAATATGTGGATTTCGCCGAGCGCAGCGTTCGCCTGCCCGAAAAACTCCCCTTCGATTTCAAAAACCTCGAGCGCATCACCATCACCGCATGCGGCACTGCCGCTTATGCCGGTCTCACCGCCAAATACTGGTTCGAGAAGGTGGCGCGTTTGCCAACCGAAGTCGATTTCGCCTCCGAGTTCCGTTACCGCGAAGCCCCCTTGCCGAAGAACGGCCTCGCCATCGTCGTCTCGCAATCGGGAGAAACCGCCGACACACTGGCCGCACTCCGCTATTGCAAGGCGCAAGGCCAGCACACCGTCGCTATCGTCAACGTGCCGGAATCGACCATCGCGCGGGAAAGCGAGCTGGTGCTCCGCACCTTCGCCGGCCCCGAGATCGGCGTTGCCTCCACCAAGGGCTTCACCTGCCAGCTCGCCGTACTCGCCTGCCTTGCCATCATGGCTGGCAAAGCGCGCGGTCTCGTCAATCGCGAACAGGAGCGCGAACTCGTGGGCGCCCTGATCGAGGCGCCCCGCCATATGGCCGAAATTCTCAAGAGCGAAAAACATATCGCCACGGTCGCCCGCGAGATCGCCAGCGCCCGCGATGTGCTTTATCTCGGCCGCGGCATCAACTACCCGATGGCGCTTGAAGGCGCGCTCAAGCTCAAGGAAATCTCCTACATCCACGCCGAAGGCTATGCCGCCGGCGAACTCAAGCACGGCCCCATCGCGCTCATCGATGAGAATGTCCCAGTGATCGTTATTGCTCCCCGCGATGACCTCTATGAAAAGACCGTCTCGAACATGGAGGAGGTCGCCGCCCGCGGCGGTAAGATCGTTCTGTTAACGGACGATCAGGGCCTCGAAGCCAACGGTCATCACCTCTTCCAGCATATCCGCGTGCCGGAAGCCCACCCCTTCATCAGCCCGCTTCTGTATGCGATTCCCGTCCAGCTCATCGCCTACCACGCCGCCGTCTTCATCGGTACCGATGTGGACCAGCCCCGGAATTTGGCGAAGTCCGTCACGGTGGAGTAATTCTTTTCTCCTTCCCCCGCGAGGGGGGAAGGAAAGAAATATCCCCAACCCTAAGAACGGCACGCGCGGACCGAATTCGCCAAGCAGCCCGCCAATCGCCGGTCCGATGATGAAGCCAAGCCCAAAGGCAGCCCCCATCAGCCCGAAGGCCTTGGCACGATTTTCGGGCGTTGTGATGTCGGCGAGATAAGCGTTGGCCGTCGTGTAGGACGCCCCGCACAGCCCCGCGACAATGCGGCCAACGAACAGCCAGATCATCGTCGGCGCAAACGCCGTCAGCAGGTAATCCACCGCAAGCCCCGCCACCGAAAGCAGCAGCACCGGCCTCCGCCCATAGGCATCCGAAAGATTGCCGATCACCGGCCCGAACAAAAACTGCATGCCGCCATAGGCAAAGAACAGCCAGCCCGCCAGCAGCGAGGCCCCCGCCAGATCCCGCCCGCTTACGGTTTCAATGAGCTTCGGCAAAACCGGCATGACAAGCCCAAAGCCCACCATGTCGAGAAACACCGTGACAAACACAAATGCAACAGCATGCTTGCCTGGCGCGCGGGCCGACTATGGATTCTCCTGAGGTCATGCGTTGAAAACGCTCACTCGCCGTTTCGAGCCTGCCGCACGCGCTCCCACGACAGCAGGACGAGCGCGGTCACGACGAGTGCCAGGCTGAGCCAGAAAGCGGCGGTGGGGCGCTCGGAAAACAGGATGGAGCCCCAGACCACCCCCGAAACCAGCATGATGTAATTGCCGTAGGATGTGAAAACCGGACCTGCCAATCGCACGATCTCGAAATAAAGATACGTATCG
>JBGTNZ010000296.1:0-4194 GCA_041742805.1 Aestuariivirga sp. | reverse complement strand
AGCGCTGTCAGCTCGCCCTCATGGCGGCCATGGCTCTCGTGCATAATAAGCGCGAAGGCTTTCAGCACCGCCTCAAGCGGGTCTTCCGCCTTGTCCCGGACCGCGGCCAGATATTCAAGATGACCGCCGATCTGGCGGCGGTGCCATGCGAAGAGGATCGCTTCCACGTCCGGGAAATATTTGTAGAGCGTCGCCCGCCCAATGCCGGTTTTCCTTGCGATCCGCGACATCGTCACCGACAGCAACCCCTGCTTCGCGACGAGCGCGGCAGTGGCATCGACGACCGCATCGTGCACCGCCCGGCGATGCGTTTCAATCGTTTTGTTCCACAGCCTGGGCATCGCGTCCTTATAGGGCGAGACAATGTGATGTCAATAAGGGCAGATCGCCTACATAGAGACATATTGTATTGTAAAATGCGATCCCAAGGAGATGCGCATGACTGATAACTCGCGCTATCCCGGCGCTCCGCGCTGGGTGAAAGTAACCGCGATTATTGCAACCGCCCTTGCCGTGGCGGTGCTGCTCATTGTTCTCTCCGGCATCGGCGGTCCGCACGGTCCCGGCCGCCATACTTCGTCGAACATCACGGAACCAAAACCATGACCATGCCGCCCGCCCTCCGTAAATTCGCGCTTACCGCTCATGTTGCGTGCTCCGCCGGCTTGCTCGGGGCGGTTGCCAGTTTCCTGGTGCTCGCCGTCGCTGGCTTGACCGGCGGGGACGATGGGATAGTGCGTGCCGCTTATGGCGCGATGAAGCTGATTGCCTGGCTTGTCATCATGCCGCTGGCCCTCGCCGCGCTGCTCACCGGGCTCGTCCAGTCGCTCGGCAGCAAATGGGGATTGCTCCGGCACTATTGGATTTTGGTGAAACTCGCGATTACTATGGCCGTCGCCATCATCTTGCTGATCCAGCTTGAGCCAATTAGCAACATGGCGGATGCGGCCTCGGCGGCGGCATTGTCCCCCGCCGATTTCCGCGCAGCGAGGATCTCGCTCGTCATTCACGCGGCCGGCGGTCTTGTGGTTTTGCTTCTTCCGGTGGCGCTCTCACTCTACAAGCCGCAGGGTTTGACCCGTTACGGATGGCGTAAGCTACATGGGCCTTGACCATTTAATCCGGCAGGGCAGCCACAAGGCGCTTTAGCGTACCGATGGTCGAGACATCCGCGATGCCGTCGACGCGCGCGGGGCGGAAGTGCCGTTGGAAGGCCCCGACCGCATTTTGCGTGGCGAGATCGAATTCTCCTTCCAGCGGAATTTCATAACCGTAACCGGACAACAGGGATTGCAACTCCGCAACCGCTTCGCCCCGGCGACCAAATTGCAGCACCGGTCCATCGGTGATGGCGGCGGGTTCCACCCAATGGCCGATGCCTTCGCGGTGCAACTTGGCCCAGTCGAATTTTTCGCCGGGGTCGATCTTGCGCGACGGCGCTACATCCGAATGGGCGACGATATCGCGGGGGCTTATCTCATGGCGCGTGAGGATGTCGCGGCAAAGGGCGATGACGGCATCCGTCTGCGCCGCAGGGAAAGCCGGATAGCCCTGCGCGTGGCCGGGATTTTGAATTTCGATGCCGACGGAGCGCGAATTTGTATCGGTAATGCCTCGCCACGAGGATGTACCCGCATGCCAGGCGCGCATGTCCTCTCCGACCATCTGAATGATGCTTCCATCCTCCTCGACAAGATAATGGCAGGAGACGCGAGACGCGGGATTGCACAGCCAGTCGCACGCCGCCGCGGCGCTCGCCATGCCGGTATAATGCAGCACGATCATATCGGATCGATGCACGCCGTGCCGCGCCTCGATATTGGGCGATGGAACCAGCGAACGCGCCAGCGCCGAGCGGATCACAGGACGGGTTCCTTCATGACGCGGTCATAGGCTTCGTTGATGCGTTGGAGCCGTTCGGTGGCCAGCACGATCAGTTCTTCGGGAACCCCCGCCGCGATATGGCGGTCGGGGTGGTTCTCGCGCACCAGCTTGCGGTAGCGTTGCTTGATGTCTTGGGGTGAAGCCCCGCGTTCAATGCCGAGTATGCGGTAGGGATCGATTGTCTCGCCCTCTACATGGCGCGATTTGATGCCGAGAAATTCCGCTTCGGAAAAGCCGAATATGCCAGCCACCGCTTCGAGGAAATCACTCTCGGCGGGGTGAAGCGCATCATCCGCCTTGGCGATGTGGAAGAGCCCATCAAGGACATTTTCCAGTACCGCCGACTTTGTTTTAAACAGGCGCGCGATCTGCCGGGCGTAGCTGTCGAAACCCGCCACATCCTGCTTCGCAAGATTGAACACCCGCGCCACCCCTGCCAAGTCCGTTTCCGGCACATGAAACACCTGTTTGAACGCGTTGATCTCGCCTTGCGTCACGACGCCGTCGGCTTTGGCCATTTTGGCGCCGAGGGCTATCATGCCGATGGTGAAGGCGATCGATTTTTCCGGCACGCTGGCGCGCGAAGCCGCAAGCTTCGTGAGGAAGCTTCCGATCGAATAGCCAGTAGCGGCAATGCTGTCCGCAATGCGGGTCCAGATCGACAGCCCTGCCATGGAGAGACCTCAGCCGCGTTTGAAATAATGCGCCAGGCTGAAAATCGGCGCGTCGATGTCGAGATGCTGGGCCATCCGGCGCTCCACATGCCAGGCTCGCCCCGCTGTCCACACGGTCGCCCATACGACCGGGACGGCGCCCAAAACCATCAGCCCGTACATCATGAAATCGGGCAGGCCCAACAGCTTTGAAGTGGCCCAGACGGTTGCCGCCATGGCGGCGCCGAGCTTGCAGAAGGCGAGCAGCGTGACGCCTGCGGCGGCGAGAAAACAGCCGAGCGGGCTGAAGGCCTGGCCGCCGGTGCGGGGCTGGGTTTCGGGCTTTAGAATTTCCTGGTCCATGCCGCGAGATATGCCCCCGAGGGGGCTCAATGGCAATAGTGGTTGCCGCTGCGCCGGTTCTGGAGATCGAGATGGATATGGTCGCCGTGGTGGCGGTCCGAGCCCGGCCCTAGCACCGTCATGAACCCGCTGCACGCTTCTTGCCGCACGAGGCGCAGAAATCCGCGCTCATCGGACCGTCCGCTCCAGCCGTCTTTCACGGTGATCTTGCGGCCGCTTTCCAGAGTGAAGGCCGCGATGTCGATGGCGTTGCCGTAGCCGTGCTCGCTCATCCTGGCGCCCCGCTTGTTGTTGCGCGCGCGGCAGGAATAGGATGCCGCGACGTCGATTGAGGTGACACTTTCGCTGAACCGGCGTTGCGCCGCCGGCTGCACTACACTCTGCAGCCAATCGTTGAGCGGATCCGCCATGCCGCAGTTGAGCGTCGCGGGCTGGCTGAAATTGACATCGCCAAGGGCATGAACGCGCCAAGCGTTGGGCACCTCGCAGCCATTGCCCTCGTCGATAGCCCGCAACCGCTCCGCCAAGCCAAGCTCAGAAGGCTTCACCAGGCATTGCGAGGGAGGAGCTATAAGGCCTTTGGTCTCGAAGTTTGTGCGCGAGGAGCAACCGGCCAGGATTGCCGCAAGCACAGCCACGCCCAAGAACCCCCGGCCCCACGCCATACGCAAACTCCACAACTGAGCAAAAGAGGCTAGGTCGAGCCGGTTAAGATTTCGTAGATTCCCTTCCCCCCTCGCGGGGGAAGGTGGATCGCGCCGCAGGCGCGAGACGGATGAGGGGGCTGGTTCAGCGAGTCTCACCCTTCGGGCATTTTGCCTCGCTGAGGCAGCCCCCTCATCCGGCGCTTCGCGCCACCTTCCCCCGCAAGGGGGGAAGGAAAAACCTACCGGTTCAGCACGGCGACCAGCTGACCAACATCGCCGCCGCGTTTGGAGATGTAGGAGGTGAAGAGGCCGCGCTGCATGTAGACGAGGGAGAAACCCAAAACCTTGGTGTCGATCACTTTGTAGGAACCGGAGCGCCGCGACAGGCGCCACACCACGGTGTAGGTCTGCCCCGAGACGAGATAGATTTTACTGTCGATCAGGATATCCTGGCCATCGGCCGAGGCATCGCCCAACTCGTATTTGGCGATCCGGTATTCGCGCGACTGGTCGGCGAAATACCGCGACATGAAGGTCGCCACGCCATTGTAGTAACGCTGCCGCTGCCCTTTCGGCAGTTTGGCTTTATATTGGCCGAGCGAGTAGTCACCGATATTATTCACATCGGCATGGCGTTGAATGGCGGC
>JBGTNZ010000295.1:0-3932 GCA_041742805.1 Aestuariivirga sp. | reverse complement strand
TCAACGATCAGCCGCATCGTTCGCTCTATATGTTCAACCACATAGAATACGACACTCATTCCCTGAGCGAGGAATATTGGCGCGATGTGAACGCCGGCCGGCCAGTCGGCATCCCCGCGAATTACTTTCCGAGAAACGACCCCAATACTCAGCCTGAAAACCGCTGGCGCAGTCACGCCCATCTGCTGTTCGGCAACTGGATCAACGAGGTTTACCAGACCACGCCTTACGACCTTTCCAGAATCGGGCGATAGATCTACTTGGTTATGTGCATCGTCGACTTCTTGATTCGCTCGGTTATGGCGGCGAATACCGCATCGATTTGCGTGCCGGATGTATCGGGCTCGAAGTAATTGTCCGGCGCGCAGGCTTTCAGGAGTTTGGTGACCGCCTCCGCCTTGATGTCATAGGCAATCGCGAAGATGGTGATGCCCTTGGCCGCCATTTTCTTGCAAACAGTCACCAGATTGTCGTTGCCATTGTCGACCGAGCGATTGCCCTTGTCACCCCAATGCCTCGACGTTTGCACCCCGTCGGTCAACAGCAGCACGAACTTTCTGGTTTTTTTATCGCTATAGGGGGCGCCTTCGATAAACGGCGCGTCTGGATCGAGAAGATTCCAGCCGAATTCCGCACCGAGCGGAATATTGGTGTTCCCTAACGGATACATCTCCGCAAGCCTTGCCTTGATGGCTGCGGCATCGGCGGTAAGCGGCGTGATGTCGAGCTTGTTCGCCAGATAAAAGGTGCAATCGTATTTTCCACCGTTTTCATTTTTGTGATCGTCGATATAGCCCCATTTCGTATCGTCGTTCGCGGTAGGCGTCGAGACTTCGGTATTATAGGGAGACAGGCGGTCCTGGGTGCAGCCCGTCCATGTGGCAGTGGCCGCCGGTTGAATGACATAGGAAGCCGACATCGACGTCCGCACCATCGCCGAGAACGGGACGATGCCGAATTTTATAGTCGTATATTTCTTGCTGGCGGTGAGCTCCTCGGTGAGCTTGATGGCCGCGTCGCGCATGCGGACGTATTTATTGGAATCCAGCATCGAGCCCGAGTAGTCGAGCACGAGGGCAACCTCCGCGTTGAATCCCTTGCCGCCCTGCACTTCGGAGATGGCGGTGATCGGCATCGTACTGATTCCTGCGAGCGCCATGAACGTCATTGGGTAATCAAACGAGGCGGTTACGGTCACTTTGTCCCCGTCCACGGTAATCGTTGGCACGATACTCGAGAGCGCAGTGTCCTCAAAATTGGACTGGAAGTAGGTGGCGCCGACCGCCTTCTGTTTCGCCACATCGTTCGTTTCAAATGTCGCGGCCGCGAGGGCAGCGCTGTCGGCGGCGGCCTGAAGCTCCGTTTCAACGCGCGCCGCCCTGGTATAGTCAATGGCTGCACCGGCCGCCAAAAGCAGCGGTAACGCCGCGATGGCGGTGAAAATAGAAACATTCCCGCCCGTCTGTCCGGCCAGTTCGCGGGTAGCTTTCGAAGGTTTATGAACCAGGGCGCGCATCGGTTCTGTCCTATATTTCCACGTTATTCCCCGTCGTATCAGTCAACTGTCTGCGAATTATTTATTGATCGACTAAAATTTTACCGATAATCGCGCCGCCGGCCCATCGTGCAGGGTTGGCAAGGCCATTTCGCCCGTATGCTTAACCCGAAACAAATCAGGTTGGCCGTGCGGCGCTTGTTTTCAGGTGTTTCCTCCTCCAAATTGGCGATAAGCGGCGGGACCGCGGCGGGGCTTCCAAGCCGTCGCTCGGGATGGCTCAAATGACCACCACGGCGCGGAAGCGCACCTTACCCTGCTCCAGACGCTCGCGGGCTTTGCCGGCCTCTTTGAGCTGGTAGGTTTCTACGACGGCTCTGATCTTGCCGCGCGCCGCCAGATCGAGCGCTTCATAAAGGTGTTCACGGTTGTTGTGCTGACTGCCAATGATTCGCGCGCGCTTCATGATCAATGCGCCAGCAGAGACTGACAGCGGCTTCGCTCCAAGTCCCATAACCACCAGCCGCCCCTCGGGCCTAAGCCCCTGAATGGTGTCGGCCTGGGCATCCATGGAACTGCTGGTTCCCAGCACGATATCGGCGCCGCCTGCGGCTGCCAGGCCTTTGCCATCCCGCACGATCTCATTAGCGCCCAACTCGCGGATGAGTGCGTCCTTGTCCGGGGAATGCGAGATGGCGATGGTGTGCAAACGCGCCACTTTGGCATACTGCACAGCAAAATGCCCCAGCCCCCCGACGCCAACTACGGCGACGCGCTCTCCCGGGTGCGGGTCGGCCGCGCGCAGGCCAGCATAAGCCGTGTATCCGGCACAGAACATCGGCGCCGCCTGTTCAAAGGAGAGTGCCTCAGGCAGCAATACGGTTGCATCCGCATAGGCGAGCATGAATTCCGCATGACTGCCGGGCATTTGCAGGCTCGTTCCAACACTGTTCGCGCAGAACAGGGGTTTGCCGCGCTGGCACCATTCACAACGGCCGCAGGAGGTTTGCCAAAGCAGCACACCCACCCTGTCGCCCACAACTCTGGTGCGAACGCCGACGCCCACGGCGACGATTTCGCCGGCGGGCTCATGCCCCGGCGTGCCGCGCGTCAGACCAAGATCATTATAGCAAATGCCACTGGCGCGAACGCGGATCAGCACCTGATTGGGACCAGGCTCCGGCTTCGGAACCTCCGTGACTTCCCAAGTCTGGTCCGCGGCGCGAATTACGACGGCTTTCATGGGCAGGGGGTCTCGACGGCTACAGCCGGTTTACATCTCCCACTCCCAAAGTCCGATGACATTGCCGTCGGGGTCGGATACATAAGCAAAATGCCCGCCAGCCAGCGGCAGGTGAACTTTCTGCCTCACAACCTTGCCGCCTGCCGCAACGATCTCCTTTATTTTCCCATCGACGTTTTCCACCTCGATAAGAATAGTCGGTTGCGTAATGCCGATATCGCGGGTCACCAAACCGCCATTGACGGAGCCCGGCTTTTTGGGCGTATCTTTTTCGCCCGTTTCACTTGTGAAGGCCATTCGGAAACTGAGCGCGTCATTCCCGTCTTTTGGATGCTTGGGTTGCGCATCCCAGCCAAAGATCTTATTATAGAAATCCGCTGCGCGGTCTATATTGTTTGCCGGTATATCGAACCAGAAGACCTTATTCATGCTGTCTGCTCCTTTTTGTAAGCGCGGATTTGCGTGTCACCTAAAGTGCGGCGGCAATCCATTTCTTCAAGTACTTACAAAATTGTAAGCGCATACGGAGGATCGAGATGAAGGGACAGCAACCACCCACTTGCGGCTTGGGAGCCGCTCTGAATGTCATCGGCGGCAAGTGGAAGGGGGCGATCCTGTGGGAGCTGCATGCCCGGCCTATTCGCTTTGGCGAATTGAATCGCCGCGTGGCCGGTATCAGCGAGAAGATTTTGTTTGAACATCTCCGTGAGATGGAAGCGGATGGTATCGTCCGCCGCGAAGTCTTCGACGAAGTCCCTTCAAAGGTGGAGTATTCGGTGACCGAGGTCGGCGCTTCGCTAAACGAAGTCGTCCATGCGCTAGCCGAGTGGGGAACGAAGCACACGCAGAGGATCGAGGCCGCCCATCAGCGCTGACCAGACTCTCTCCGTGGATCAGTCGTGAAACTTTCCGACGTCATCGATGGCGGCCGTCTCGCCGCGGGAGGCCTCAGGGACTTTGCAGCGGGACTGGCAAGCCCGAGCTTGCGCCTTGGCGTCACCGGCCTGTCGCGCGCCGGCAAGACTGTGTTCATCACCGCCCTCGTCCACGCCCTTGTGCAAGGCGGACGCCTTCCGGCCTTCGCGGCTTTGAGCGGCGGGCGCATCAATCGTGTTTTCCTTGAGCCGCAACCCGATGACGATCTGCCGCGCTTCCGTTACGAAGATCATCTGGCCGCACTGACGGCACCCGATC
>JBGTNZ010000294.1:0-9271 GCA_041742805.1 Aestuariivirga sp. | reverse complement strand
ACGATACTCACCCCACAAATCCAACCGACGACACCTTCGGGCTCGGCTCCGTGACCGTGATCGCCACCGACGCGACTGGAGCAACGGCGATTGGCACCGTGAACCTCTCGGTATCGGACGATGTGCCGACGCTGACCGTGTCGGACACGCCCGCCGAGGCGACCGAGGGTGGCGCGCTGATCACCGGTTCCTGGTCGCTGATCAATGGAGCGGACGGTGTTGGCTCGATCACCGTATCCGTGGTGGGCTCGGCAGATCAGACGATAGCGCTGCCTGCGGGTTCCGATGCGGTGTTCAGCCTGACCGAAGGCACGCTAACGGTCAAGGCGGACGGGATGTGGACGTTCCTTCCAGCCACGAGCCTCCAAAACAGCTCGTCGCTGACCTTCACGCTGAAGGCGGTGGACGGCGATGGCGATGCCACGCAGGACAGCCAGACCATTAACATCGTGGACGGAGCCGATCCTACAGGCGGCGGCGAAGTATTGCTCCAGGTTGACGATCAGAACCTCACGGACGGGACTTCACCAGACGCGCCGCCGGTGACGCACACGGGCACGCTGTCGTTCACGGCCGGATCGGATGCGCTAACGACATTTGTGTTTGGCGTTACGAGCGGGCTGGATATTAACCTTACCTGGGCTCCCTCGGCGGGCGGCACGGTCCTCACTGGCTCCGACGAGCGCGGGCCTGTCGTGCAGCTCACCTTGACGGCACCGGCTTCGATTGCCGCAGGCGATACGAATACGGTTTCAATCGAGGTTAAGCTTCTTGATAATTACGACACCCACCCCACCAATCCGACGGACGACACCTTTGATCTTGGCTCGGTGACCGTGATCGCCACCGACACGGGTGGCAGCATCGCGACGGGCACGGTCAATGTGGCCGTCTCGGACGATATTCCCGTTGCGGCTGATGACGGGCAGGCAACGGCGGAAGGTGGCGTTGCGGTCACTGCCAATGCGGCTTCTGGCGTGTTGTCGAACGACGCTGTTGGCGCGGATAGTCCCGGCACGGTGACGGCGGTTACCGGGGGAACGGTTGGCACCGAGTTCCCGGGCTCGTTTGGCAAGTTCACCCTCAATGCCGACGGCTCCTACAGCTATACGCCCAATGCGTCCGTGTCTTCGGGCTCGGTTGACAGCTTTACCTATACGGTGACCGATGCCGACGGCGACACCGACACGGCGGTTTTAAGCTTCACTTTCGCGGGCGACAACAATGTGCCGACCGCTGGCACCACCCAGGCTCTGGCCGATGAGGACGACCTGCTCACGGGCAATGGCGATACAGCTTTAGGCGATGACGAGCCCTCGCTCACCGGCACCCTGCCTCATGATTATCTGCTGGATGGGGCTGGCTCGATCAAGCTGGTGGCGGGTTCGGAGACGGTCAACGGGGTTCTCTACACCTACACTGTCAATGGCGATGGCACGGTTTTGACCGCCAATGACGGAACGCAGAATGTGTTCACGGTGACGCTAACCAATGCGGTTGCCGGCGCCTACCAAGTGGACCTGCTGGCGCGGGTTGAGCATCTGGGCTCGACTCCGGGCGATGAAGACAATCTGCCGTTCAACATCGGTTACGAGGTCTTCGACAGCGACAGCACAACCGGGGTCGCCGGAACCCTGGAACTCACCATCGACGACGATTTACCTACAGCTTCAAACGTAGTCGACGCCGACATCCTTGACGATGAGGGTTTGACGGGTGGCAATACGTCCAACGCCCCGGCCACGGATGCCGCAGGAACCGCAACGAGCACGGACGGGTTCCTTGGCTATACAGTGGGAGCTGACGGACTGGGCTCCCTAGTCCTGACCGCTCCCGCGACGATTGGAACCGAAGCTGTGACATCGTCAACGTGGGCTTCGAACGTACTCACGATCTCGACGGCGCGGGGTGCCGTCATGACGGTGACCGTGACCGATCTTGCCACGGGCGCCTATACTATCGCTTTGCTCAAGCCCATCCTGCACGCTCAGGAAACGGTGCCGGGCACCGAGAACGATGCCACCATCGCCATCGGTTATACGATCACCGATGGCGATGGCGACACGGCCAACGGATCGCTGCGGTTCACGGTGGACGACGACACGCCAACGCTTGGCACGATCACCAATGTTGCGAAAACCAACATCGCCGGGTCGGTGAATGGCACTTTCGTCATCAATGAGGGCGCAGATGGCGCAATCGTGAGCCTTACCGGCAACGCGCCGCCCTCGGGTCTTGCGTCCAACGGCCAAGAGGTCAAATATTTCGTCGATTCCGCGCAACCTGGAATTCTTTACGGCTATGTCGGCGCCACGGTCGTGAGCGTACCCACGCTGGCGAACCAGGTTTTCACCGTCACCATGAACCAGGCTGGCGACAGCTATACTTTCAATCTCCTGCAGCCGCTTGACGGTCCGATTACCAATGTAACGATTGGATCGTCGACGTCTTTCGGCTCCGGCCCTGGCGCATACCAACTGATCTCCAACGCGGCGGGCACGAGTCCATTGGGGATCATTTCGGGTGGAACGTCGGGCGGGGAAATCAACGGCAGCACCGCCGGGTGGGGCATCGGCAACAACAACTTCGACGCAGGCGAGACAATCCGGGTCGATTTTGGCGACCAGGAAGCCGGTTCACCCGGACCCGGAACCTTCGCAGGCCCTGTCGTCACCATGACGCAAATCGAACTATCGAACTATACCACCGGCAATTCCGTCGGGTGGACGGTCCATTTTGTGAACGGCACTTCGGTTACCGCCAGCCACACCTTTACAAGCAATGCAACGGTAACCCTCTCCATTCCCTCGGTGTCCAACGCTCTCGCCATCGACTATATCGATTTTAACGTTGTTTCTGGCGGGGGCAAGTTCGACATTCTTTCACTCAATGCGGCCTCGACCGGCGCGCCGCCCGACCTGACTTTCACCGGCACGGTGACGGATGGGGATGGGGACGTCGTGAGCAACTCGTTCACCGTAGACATGCAGGCAGGGCCTCCGCCACCCACCGTGACTGTCAACATCGTCGATTCCTCGCTCAGCGACGCTGACACCACTTCTCTGGTGACATTTGAGTTCAACGAAAATGTGACCGGCTTTAACCTAGCGGACATAAGCGCCGTGGGTGGCGCCGTGGGATCGTTCAGCACCATCGACGGCAACAGCTATACCGCGATATTCACGGCGACCGATGGGTTTTCCGGAACCGGCTCGGTCAGCGTAGGCACGGGCTATACGAGCTCTAGCACCGGTGCAACCGGAACGCCAAGTTCGGATACGGTGCCTGTCGATCGCGCCAATCCGACTGCCACAGTCAACATCGCCGCGACTTCGCTCAACAACGCGACCAACTCGTCCCTGGTTACGATCCAATTCAGCGAGGCGGTGGCGAACTTTGCCATCGGAGACCTCGCTGTAGTTGGCGGCGCATTGTCCGGCTTCACTACCGTCGATGCCGACACCTACCAGGTCACCTTCACAGCGACCATCGGCTTTGAGGGCACGGGATCGGTCACGCTAACCGGAGCCTATAACGACACTGCGACCAATGCCGGAGTGACGGGCGCTTCCGATACGGTGGCAATTGATCGCGGAAATCCGACTGCGCTAGGCGAGACCATCATCGTCAATGACGATCCGGTCGATATTCCGGAATCGTTACTACTGCTCAACGATACCAACGGCGCAGTCGATGTCGCTGCTGTGACTGGCGATTCCGGCGGCACGGCCACCCATACGGCGGGCGGCGCAGGCACCGGTAGTGTCAACTTTAACGATACCGGCGCTGCGGGCTCTGGCGGATCATTCACCTACCAAGTGGCGGACAGCGCCGGAAACGTAAGTAACACCGTCACGGCGACCATCCAGTATGACACTTCTGGCGCTATCGATGGAACGGCCGGAGCCAACATCATCGTTGGCGGCGCCGGCAATGACAGCCTCAACGGCCTCGCTGGAGCGGATATCCTTTATGGCGGAGACGGCAACGATACGCTGGATCTGGGAAATCTCGATGGTGCGAGAGATACGGTGATATTTGATGCGACCGCTCTGGGCGATACCGATACGATCAACCAGATGCTCTTTGGAACTGGCGCCACCAGCGATGTGATCGACCTTTCGGAACTATTCACGGTGGATTCAGCGAACGGCCACACGCTTTCTGAATATGCGCAGGTCTCGGTCAACTCGCTTCAGGTCGATGTCAACGGTGGTGGGGATAGCTTTGTAACCATCGCCACGCTCACCGGATTTGTGGATGGCACCAACACCGTCAGCGTTTTATACGACGACAACCAGACATCAACGGATCAAAGCGGCACTATCGCTTAGGTTCTTACCTGTCCTGCGCCTGGTCCTTGATGGTTCGGGCGCTTTTTGTTGCGGCGATAGCCTCAAGTTCGCCGGCGGCGGTCGATGGCCGGAGGAGCAGTTCGAGCGGCAAGGCTGCATCGGACGCCAACTCGACTGGCTTCACCGGCTTCACTGCAAGCGCGGGGTCGCCGTTCTTTTCATAGGCGGCGGTGGCGAATTGGGACTTGATCTGGCGGGTGGCGATGTTGATCCAGCGGCCGGAGGCGTTGATCGAGTAGACGGGCGCGTAGTGTGAGATGAGCTGGTGCAGGATGGGCTCGGCGTTTTGATTGTCGAGAATGTAGACGCCCATCGCCGTTTTCACCGAGAGAACCGCGTGGCCGATTTTTTTGCGGGTGTCGTTCAGGATGACGATCCGCATGCGGTCATCGCCCACGCCCAGGGCTTTCAGGCTGGCGTATTTCGCGATGGCGTAATCTTCACAGTCGCCCCGGCCCTTTAGCGATACCGCCGGGCTGGCCCACAAATCCTTGGCGCCGAAAGCCCTGCTGTCGGCTGTGTAGCGGATCTTGTGGTTGACCCAGGCATTCACGAGCTGAAGTTGGGCTGTCTCATTGGCGGCCGACCAGGACTTCAACTTGCTTCGCCAGGCGCGCAAGTGGGAGGGGCAGCGAGAACTCTCTGAATCGCATTCGGCGTAAACCTTGCGCTCACTTTGCATTTGGAGTTGCACGCGCCGCCATTCGCCGAGGCCTTTGGTGGCGTTGGTCCGGAACTCCAGCGATCCGAACACGCCGAAGGGCTGCATGGCGGCACTTTGCGGCTTTTGCTCCGCCGCTTTCGGCGTCGCGGCAGAAGAGGCGATAGCCATCCAGCCAAACGAAAGGATCAAAACGGTTACGGCGAGAAGATTTTGATGACGTAGAAAAGGGGGTGAAAAATGTGGAAGGGAAACGTCTCGACTTTTATCTTTCTCTGAGTGCCTCGGCCCGCGCTTTGTTGATGGGCTTGAGCAGGTAATCCAATACACTCTTTTTCCCCGTCAGAATGTCGACAGACGCGACCATTCCGGGGATGATAGGCAATTCTTCTTTTTCCGATTTTAACTGGTTCTCTAAAGTTTTAACTGTCACCAGATAAAAGCTCTGGCGCGCCTCTTCGTCATAGACGCTGTCGGCCGAAATGCGCTCGACCGTTCCTTCGAGGCCGCCGTAGATGGAAAAATCATAGGCCGTAATCTTGACCACCGCCGGCTGTTTTGGATGAACAAAAGCGATATCGCTCGGCCTGATCTTCGCCTCGACGAACAATGAATCCTCCAGCGGCACAATCTCCATGAGGGTCTGGCCGGCCTGGACGACGCCGCCAACCGTATTGCTGTTGATTTGATTAACCACGCCATCAACAGGCGATCTGATGTCGGCCCTGACGACACGGTCCGTGGCGCCGCGGAGCGTCTCCTGGGTTACCGCGAGTTCCGCTTCAAGCTCGGAGAGTTCGGTTCTGGCCTCCTGCCGGAACTTCTCCTCCTGCTCCTTCACCTGGCCTTGGGCTTCGCGGATGGCGGCTTCAAGTTTTGGGATCGATTCATTCTGGGTGGCGATCTGGCCCTCCGTATCGGCGATGTCGCGTTGCAGGCGGATGATATCGGTTTTTGGCACGATGCCGCGTTCCGCGAGCGGCTGCTTCAGTTGCATCTCTTCATTGGCGAGGCGGAGATTGCTTTCGAAGCGCGTCATGGCCGCTTGCACTTCGCCGAGCTCGCGGGTGCGCTGCTCCACCCGCTCCTTCAGGATCGCGAGCTGGGTTTGCAGGCTATTGCGCCGCGCCTGAAAAAGACTGGTTTCATTCGCGGTCAGCGCCGCCGATGTCTTCTGCAGAGTGGCGGAAAAAACCGGATCGGTTAAAAGATCGCCGGTCGTCTCGTGGCGCAGCCGCGTGATGCGGGCATCGAGCGTCAACAGCTTGGCTTTGACCTCGCCTAGATTGGATGAAAAGCCGGTGTCGTCGATGCGCGCCAGAACATCGCCCTTGGCCACCGTGTCACCCGTCCTCACCAGGAGTTCCTTGACGATGCCACCTTCGAGGCTTTGCACCATCTGCGTCTTGCTGGAGGGGATCACCCTGCCCTCACCCCGGGTCACCTCATCCAGCTTGGCCCAGCTGGCCCACCCCACGAAGGAGAGGATCAAGGCCGCGATGAGCATGACCGCTATCACCGCGCCGCGCGGCGCTCCACGGCGAAGGGCGGCATCGTATTCCGATGCCAAGTCAAGGTCGTCTCTGTTGCGTGCCATTCAGCCCCTTGCCTGTCACCAGTGTCCCGGTGAACTCGATATTCGCAGTTTAGCAATCCTGTGCTAAAAGTTGAACGAAATCGTTCCGGCGGTGGGCGTTGGGTCCGGCCCGCCTGCCGAAGGGGGGTTTATGGCTGCCGGTCACCTGACGTGGCCTTTCTTGAAACAGATCGCCGTCCTGTCAATCCTGTGCGACTTAACGGGCTGCGCGGCCAGGCGGCTTGAGGATATGATCGGGCCGCCGCCCTCGATCATGAAAGCAGATGAAGGTCGTTCGGCCGAGGGAAACCTGGCGGGAAATACCACGCCCGATCTGCCAGACGCGGGTCGCAGCGAGCAAAGTCCCTCGATTCTCGCCGTCCCCCGGTTTGATGAGCGCGCCCGATGGCAAGCCTTTCACTCGGTGGAAGGCTATGACGCCACCGACGCTACGGGCACCATATGTTCTGGCCTGATGATCGGTGGATCTTCCCGCATCCTCAAGGGCGAGCGAATCCCGCTCGCCTGCAGCGATGGGAGGAACGTAACACTGCTTGTTACCGAGCTTACTTCCGGAGGCGGAGCGGGCGTAATAATCGTTGGCGGAATACAGGAATCCGCCGCTATAATTGATTCTGATGGCTCCGAGTAAGCTAGACTGAACCTCTTCGTGGCGTAAGCGGCTTCTCTTGCGGCGGTTTCCGGCGCGTGCCAGTTCGCACGTTCAGTAGTTTCGCGCCGGGCACCCGCGACGGGAGATTTCGATGACGACGGCCGCAGAACTCAAAAAGCACCGCGAACTAGCGATCGAGGCAACCCAGGGCGGCCCCCCGCAACGCACCAAAAATCCGTTCTTTGGCGTTGGGCCAATCACCGACGGGGCCGCTGATGAGGTTGATTCTCGTTTGCAGCGGTTCGAGTTCGAGCACTGGCTGGAGAAGAATTACCGCAAGCTGGATGATAAGGGCCGGGATCTTGGACCGTTCACCACAGCCGAAATCGGCCGCTCCATGCATCGCGGCTACCCCGCCGACAAATTCCTTCTCGACATGATGCGAGAGATTCATCGATATTTTGGCTTTCCCAAAGCCAACAAGATGGCAGTGGGGCTGGGAGGCGGGCATTCGGGATTCACCGCCTGCGCCCTCCACCTCATCACCACCAGCGATAAGTCACAGCATGTGTTTATCGATACGCCGGCCCCTGAATCCGAAGCGGCGAAGTCCGGTGGATTTTTTCGCCAGTCGTGGGGCGCGCAGATTGTTGAAATGATGCGTTACGCCCGGAACGGCGATGAATCGCGCATCCACTTCGCCGGGGAAGAAGGCGCTATCCCCTCCTCCGCCGAGCTGGAGCGCATGGGCATCAAGCTGTTCGTGGGCGTGGGCCATGAGACAACGGGCGCAACCACCTATTCCAATGCCGACATCGCCAATCTGCTCGCGTGGATCGACCGTAATCCTGCCGAGCACCATGCCGTGCTCGATGTCACATCCATGCTGGGCGCCATGCCCTGGGGTGAGGCGGCAATCGGCCAGGTAATGGTCAAGTGCTGCATGTTTACACCGTTCCAGAAGGCGATCGGCGGCATTTCCGGTTATTATATCGCGAGCTTCACGCCCCAGGCGCTGGAATTGATCGAGACGAACCAGAAGCAGCCGTCATGGGCCATTCCGCGCCAGCTCAAGATCGCGGCACCGGTTGATCCCAAGATGCCGCTGACCGGCGAACGCACGGTGAAGGTGGGGCCAATTTACGATCCGGCTCAGGATAAGATGCTGGGCGGGGTCATCAATACTTTTTCTACGCTGGCCTTCGCGGAGACGACGTTCGGACTGCTACGCTCGGAGAAGCGCAACGGCTCCGTGGCGGAATTGAACAAGCGCTCAATGGCCAACCGGCAGGCGGTTAATGATTGGGTTAACGCCAATCCGCTGTTCAAGCTTGGCGTCGGCGATCCGGAGCATCGGGGCGCTGCCGTGACGCTGCTCCAGGTGAACGATCCCGATGTGACCAATGCTGGCATCCATGCCCGTATCGTTCAGCGCTCGAAGCAGCTCCTGGCCTATGACGGGATTACCCATCCCAATGGAGCTTATGAGCCGGGGCTCGATGTGGCGCGTTATATCAATGCCTTTCCGGGAACGCCCGGCGACTATCGCGCGTGGATCGGCGGCATCCGCCCGCGGGAGGATATTGTGGCGCTCCTCGATAATCTGCAGTACGCCTATCACCGCGCGAAAATCGTGGTGCTGGAGGAAGAGCTTGCCGGGCTGTGCGAGACGCTTCCGGCGGCGAAGGAAGGCGGAGTTCGTCAGCGCAAAGACGATCCGGAGCGCGCTTACAAGGTGCTGGTGTGCGATCTGCTTGGGCTCAAGTTTGACGCCACGGGCAAGCCGGATCATTCGGAAGCACGCGCCTATATCGAGTCAAAAGGCGGGGTTTTCCACGTGGGACCCCTGGCCAAGGGGGCGAAGCTCGAGACGGGCAAGATTCATTTTTTCTATCAGCCTGAACTTTCGACCGAGGCCGAAATTCTGCCGCAGACGGACAAGGGCCAATATGATGCGGTGATCGCGGCGGCGACCTTTGTACCGAAAGCTTCGGTGTTCAAGCTGGGGGGCGTGCGTATCGGCGCTGGCACGGGGACCATGGGCTCGACCTCCTGGGGCGGGGGCA
>JBGTNZ010000293.1:0-3395 GCA_041742805.1 Aestuariivirga sp. | reverse complement strand
TTGCACCACCTGCACGAGTTCATCCCGGTCTCCGATGACCATGAGCGGTTGGGGCAGGTCAAAACGAAGCTCACACCCCTCGGCCTTTGCCATGCCGGACATGATATCGGCGACGTGGCGGGCGACATGGGCGAGGTCGACCGTGGCTGAGGGACGCAAGTGCACGTTCATCTCGATCCGCGACAACGACAGGAGATCGTCGATGAGGCGTTTCATGCGCTCTGCCTGAGTGCGCATGGTTTCGAGGAATTTTTCGCGGGCGCCAGCATCGTTCTTCGCTGCCCCCATGAGCGTCTCGATGAATCCGGAGAGCGAGGCGAGGGGCGTGCGCAACTCGTGGCTGGCGTTCGCCACGAAATCGGCCCGCATCCTTTCGATCTGCTGCTCGCGCGTTAAATCCTTGAGCACGAGGAGAACAGCGGGTCCATCCGGCATCCCAACGGGAATGGGAGAAACGTAAACATCAAAAAGACGGGGCAGCGGAACGCGCACTTCGTATTCGACCCGCGACGCAACTTCTTTGGCGAGCGCTGCCGTTACCGCATCGAGAACGGCGGGCGCGCGGATGGCGGTTGAAAGATGCTGGCCCAAGGGATCAAGCTCAAGCAAGGCAGAAACAGGTTCGTTGGCGACCACGACTATGCCATCGTGGTCCAGAACCATCACGGGGTCGGGGAAAGCGCGCACAAAACCGGCGATCTGCCGTTGCACCAGCGGATCATCGCGGCCATTCGTAGCTTGGCTGCTGATTTTTTTTGTGAAGGGCCACAGCATGGGGAATGGACGGCTCACGCTCGTTCGGGCAGAATTATCACGTCCGCCTATGACAGATTTAGCCGCAGGAATACAGAACGATGTCAGCTGTCCCCGTCGATCCCGGCATGTTGAAGTTCTACGAGGAGCTGTCGCGGCACTCTCCTCCTGAATCGGCGCAGTGGCCACTCGACCGGCAACGCAAGGCATGGGACGATGTGTGCCGCATGTTCAGGGCGCCTCGGCCGGAGCGGCTGATTGTCGAGGACCTCGACGCCAACGGTGTGCATGTGCGGGTGTTCCGGCCGCCGGGGAATGCACCGAAGCCGGGTGTCATTTATTTTCATGGCGGCGGATGGGTGCTGGGCTCTTGCGAGACCCATGATGATGTGTGCGCCGAGATCGCAGACCGGTCCGATGTGGTGGTGGTGCTGGTCGATTACCGCCTGGCGCCCGAACACCCGCATCCGGCGCAACTGGAAGATTCGCATAGGGTCCTGGAGTGGATGCGCACAGCCGGCCGCGCCATGGGGATCGACCCCACGCATATTATCGGCGCGGGAGACAGTGCCGGCGGACAGATGACCGTAGGACTGGCGCTTTCGCTCCGCGACCGGGGGCTGCCGCAGTTGCGCGGACAGGTGCTGATCTATCCGGTGCTTGGGGCTGATACCAAAACAGATTCATATACGCGCAACGCCCATGGGCCGTGCCTCACGCGCGCGGAAATGACTTTTTATCTCGAAAGTTTTCTCGGCGCGCGTGGCGGGCCCAACTGGAGCAATGCCTACGCCGTGCCCAACCTCGCGACCGATCTATCAGGCCTGCCGCCCGCGTTCATCACCGTCGCCGGGCATGATCCGTTGTGCGACGACGGCATCATCTTTCAGAAGAAGCTAAGACAGGCCGGGATCAGCGCAACGCTGAGGCGGGAGCCGGCGCTGGCGCATTCCTACATGCGGGCTAGGCATGTCAGCAAACCGGCGATGGCGGGCTTCGATGCTATCGCCGCTGCCATCCGCTCTCTCGCTCACGAAGGCATGCTGCCGGGTTAGGAGCGGGGCTTCTCTCCGGCCAGCCACCCGGCGCATTCGGGCCCGAGTTCAGCCAGCGCCTTGGTTTCGTAGGCTTTCACGTCATCAGCCGTCAGCGTGTCGCGCCAGCGGCCGTTCGTTCCCTTGTTGATGAAAGTCTTCGCACCGCCTTTCCACATGGCGCCGCCGAGGGGAGCGGCCATTTCGGCATGGGCCTTCATGTAGTCGAAGGTGCAGTGCTTGACGATTTTTGCGAAGGCGGCGTCATCCGGCTTGATGCCGAGAAAGTCCGCAACGTCGCGGACCGATCCCGCAAGATCGGATTTCAAATCGTTGTAATGGATGAGCTTGACGTTCGGCAGATGGCGAATTTTCCACCAGGAGCGGATGTTTTCCCAGAAGGACCAAAACGGATAGCCATCCTTCGCGAGCCACTCGCGAAAATAGTCATGGACCGATTCTGGCGGAGGCTCGATGGGCGGGCCGACACGGCCCGGCGTGTTGTTGAGGGCGTTGTACCAATCTCCGTTGGCGTTGGCGTGATGGTTGTACATGCTCCATAGGGCATCACGGCCATCGCGTCCGACGAAAATGTATTTGTTTTTTGGCGAGAAAACCAGCGCATCGACCGGCAGGTGGGTCTTGACAAAGCGGCGGTGGGGAAGGTGCTCGAGACCAGCAATCGCTTCGGGCGGCATGATGCGCAGGTCAACCCAGGGAGAGAGTTTAGGAACATCGATCCCTTCGGCACCGTTGAAGACGAGCTGGGAGACGATCTGCTGCATCCAGGTGGTGCCGGACTTCGCGTAGGTCGCCACGATGATGTCGTCGTCGCGAAACTTGAAATCATTCCACACGGTCGAGTTCATGTGGTGGTTGTGAATTTCGCGGGTCTTCACCGGCCAGATAACTTCGCGCATGCTGAACCTCTTTCTACGCTTCTCTTCGAGCGCCGGGAGAAAGAAGATCGCTGTGGCGAAATTTAGATGACCGTGACGCTCGCGCCTACTTTCACGAAGCGATAGAGTTCGCTCACGTCCTCGTTCAGCATGCGGATGCAGCCCGAGGATACCGGCTGGCCTATGGATTCGCGCTCATTGGTGCCGTGGATGCGGTAGATCGAAGAGCCGAGATAAATGGCGCGGGCGCCCAGCGGATTGTCCAGACCGCCCGCCATGAATTCCGGCAAGTCCGGGCGGCGTTCGCGCATTTCAGCGGGCGGGCGCCAGTCGGGCCATTCGGTCTTGGATGAAACCTTATGGGTGCCGGACCATTCAAAGCCGCTCTTGGCGGTTGCGACACGGTATTTCACCGCCCTGCCGCTTCCAAGGACCAGATAGAGGGCTCGTTCGTTTGTGCTGATCACGATCGAACCAGGCGCGGCTGCCGCAGCAAAGGTAACGATCTTACCGCGCGTGATTTGCGGTTGGGCTTGCTGCATTCGGGGTGCGACGGTTCCTTCCTGATGTGGACTGGCGGACGCGGCCACGATTATGACGCCCTGAAAGGGATGGATGGCGTTGGCTTGCGCGGAGGCCGCAAAAAGACCAGCGAAAACGGCGGCGGCGGCAATGGTTTTGACAAGCCTGGACATTTGGTTCCCCTGGT
>JBGTNZ010000292.1:0-6141 GCA_041742805.1 Aestuariivirga sp. | reverse complement strand
TTCGTCGTGCAACGAAAATTGTTCCCGCAGCGTTTCACGTAATGCGTCGTCATCGTCGACGATCAGGATTTTTTTGGTCGTGGTCATCTTGCCATGCCCGGACTTGCTGTTACGGTCGCTTTTGCCTGTTGCTAACACGTTCCGCAAGACAAGTCGCCGTGAGGAAAATCGTCACAGATATTCACGTTCGCGCGATCAGCATGAGAGCCACGAAAGGCCTGATGACCGTAGGGGCCATGCAATTTCCCTGCGTCATCGGCCGCTCGGGTCGCAGCCACCTGAAGAGAGAAGGCGATGGCGCAACCCCTGTCGGGCGTTGGCGGCTCTTGCGAATTTTGTACCGGCATGATCGCACTTTGTCTCCAAGATCGCGGCTTCCGTTACGGGCCATGGCAGCATATGACGGCTGGTGCGATCAGGCGGGCGACCGCAACTATAACCGGCAGGTGCGCCTGCCGTATCCCGCCAGCCACGAGGAGCTGTGCCGCCCCGATCGCCTCTACGATGCCGTTGTCATTCTTTCCCACAATCAACGCCCGCGCAGCCAAGGCCGGGGCAGTGCCGTTTTTATTAATCTGACAAGCCACGAGAATAACCCGACAGCGGGGTGCGTTTCCCTGTCCCCGCGCGATATGGCTACCGTGCTGGGATTCTGTGGAAGGTCTACGCGCCTTGTGGTGTGGCCGGCCGGCTTCCAAAAATCGCCGAGCCCACCCGCACGAAGGTGGCGCCGCAAGCGATAGCTGCGGGGTAATCTCCGCTCATACCCATGCTAAGCCCGGCGATACCGTTTCGCGTGGCGATGTCCGCCAGAGTTTTAAAATGCGGTTCGGGATCGTCCGTCAACGGAGGAATGCACGTCAGCCCCGATATCGTCAGGTTCAATCTCTCGCGGCAATCCGCGATAAAGCGGTCTGCCTCTTCCGGCTGGATGCCCGCTTTTTGTTCCTCCCGGCCGGTGTTCACTTGAACGAACAGTCGTGGGCGATGCTGTTGTTTCCGCATTTCCTTCGCCAAGGCCTCGGCGATCTTGCTTCTGTCGATCGTGTGTATGGCATCGAAAAGGGCGACGGCTTCGGCCACTTTGTTGCTTTGCAACGGGCCGATCAGATGAAGTTCGAGGTTGGAGTATCTGCTCTTGAGGCCCGGCCATTTGCCCTTCGCTTCCTGCACCCGGTTTTCGCCGAACATCATGTGCCCTTCGGCTATCACCGGCTCGATATTGGCCGCATCAAAAGTCTTAGTGACTGCAATCAGCTGTATGGAAGCGGGCTCGCGCCCTGCCGAAAGCGCCGCCTGCCTGATCCCCTGCCGCACGCTTTCCAGCCCTGAGTGACTCATGAATGGCGGTTTATGGCTTTGCTTGCGGGTCTTTTCAAGGACTGGTACTGCCATGACCCACCATGAAACCTGTCTCCGAAGTAAAATCCGCCATCCCGGAACTCTACGACCCACGCCACGTCGAGCCCCGCTGGCAGCGCTATTGGAGCGAAAATCGCTGCTTCGAAGCCCAAGAGGACCCGGCCCGTCCAAAGTATTATGTGCTCGAGATGTTTCCTTATCCTTCCGGGCGCATCCACATGGGCCATGTACGCAATTACACCATGGGCGACGTGAGAGCCCGGTTTCTGCGCGCCCGCGGCTATAACGTTCTGCACCCCATGGGCTGGGACGCCTTCGGCATGCCGGCGGAAAACGCTGCGATCGAGCGGGGCGTCCATCCCAAAACCTGGACCTACGAAAATATCGCCGCCATGCGGGACCAACTGAAATCCATGGGCCTGGCGCTCGACTGGAGCCGCGAACTCACCACCTGCGATCCCTCCTACTACCGCCACGAACAGGAAATGTTCATCGACTTCATGAAAGCCGGATTGGTGGAGCGCAAGGTTTCGACGGTCAACTGGGATCCCGTCGACAACACAGTGCTGGCGAATGAGCAGGTAATCGATGGCCGCGGCTGGCGCTCGGGAGCACTGGTAGAGAAGCGCGATCTCGCCCAATGGTTTCTGAAGATCACGGATTTCTCCGAAGAGCTTCTGTCGGCACTTGATGGGCTTGATCATTGGCCGGAAAAAGTCCGCCTGATGCAGCGCAACTGGATCGGCCGCTCGGAAGGCCTTCGATTCTCCTTCGCTCTCGAAGACGCCGCAGGGGCCCTGCTGGACGAACGGCTGACGGTCTATACCACGCGTCATGACACGATTTTCGGCGCGACCTTTTGCGCTATATCCGTGGATCATGAGTTGGTGCGGCGGCTCGCCGGAAAAGACCAAGGCCTCGCCGATTTCCGCCGCGAGGTTGCAGCACTTGGCACCAGCGAGGAAACAATCGAGCGCGCCGAGAAAAAAGGTTATCCCCTTGGCCTCTTTGCCCGCCACCCGTTTCGCCCCAGCGTGCGCTTGCCGGTCTATGCCGCGAATTTCGTACTGATGGGTTACGGCGAGGGTGCGATTTTCGGCTGTCCGGCCCACGATCAGCGCGACCTCGACTTTGCGCGAAAGTATGGCCTCCCGGTCATACCGGTCGTAGCGCCCAAGGAAGCTGAGAGCGTTTCGATCGGCTCAGAACCCTATCTTGAAAAGGAGGGAGCCGAAACGGTCCTTATAAATTCCGATTTCCTCAATGGTATGACTGTGCCGGAGGCCAAGGAAGAGACGGCTCGCCGCATGGAAGCCATGGGCATTGGCGAGCGCAAGGTGAATTACCGCCTGCGTGATTGGGGCGTATCGCGCCAGCGCTACTGGGGATGTCCCATTCCAGTGATCCACTGCAAAACCTGCGGCATCGTTCCCGTGCCGAAGAGCGAGCTTCCCGTGGTCCTCCCTGAGGATGTAACCTTCGACAAGCCCGGTAATCCGCTCGAACGTCATCCAACCTGGAAAAATGTCGGCTGTCCTTCCTGTGGGAGTGCCGCCCGGCGCGAGACCGACACCTTCGACACGTTCATCGATTCATCCTGGTACTACTTGCGCTTCTGTTCGCCGAACGCCGACGAGCCGCTTGATCCGAAGGCGGCCGATTACTGGCTGCCCGTCGATCAATATATCGGCGGCGTCGAACACGCGATCCTGCACCTGTTGTACTCGCGGTTTTTTTGCCGGGCCATGACCCGGACCGGGCATCTCGATATGGCGGAGCCCTTCGCCAGCCTGTTCACCCAGGGAATGGTAATCCATGAAACCTTCAAGACGGCTGCCGGTGAATGGATATTTCCCGCCGATGCCGAGCACAAGGATGGCCGCTGGTTTCATGCCAAGACGGGCGAGCCGCTGATCCTGGGCGGTATCGAGAAAATGTCGAAGTCAAAGCGCAATGTCATCGATCCCGAAGCCATCATCGAACGCTATGGCGCCGATACCGCGCGCTGGTTCATGCTCTCCGATACGCCGCCGGACCGCGATATTGAGTGGACGGAAGAAGGCGTCGAAGGCGCCTGGCGTTTCACCCAGCGCCTCTGGCGTCTGGTGAATGACGCCGCAAAAATTGGGGCAGCCGGAAACTTCGCAGATGAGGGTGTCGAATTGCGCCGCACTGTGCACCGGGCCTTGCAGGCGGTCACCGACGATCTTTCAAACCTTCGCTTCAACCGCTCGATCGCTCGTGTCTACGAAGCGGCGAACGCCTTGGGAGCCGCGCTTCAGCAGTCGAAGCCAGCGCGGGCAGCCATTCGCGAGGCCGCCAAAATCATGGTTTTGATGTTCGCCCCCATGATGCCGCATCTTGCCGAGGAGTGCTGGAAAATCCTGGGCAACCAAACGGCGGTCGTTGATACCCCGTGGCCAAAGCCGGAACCGGCCCTCCTGGCCGAGAGCGAAATTACCATTGCGGTGCAGGTCAATGGCAAGCGCCGCGATGAAATCCGCATAAAGAAGGACCTTGCGCGCGAGGAAATCGAAGCCACGGCATTGGCGCTGGAGTCTGTCGGGCGTGCCCTGGGCGGACGGGCCCCAAAGAAAGTGATTGTGGTGCCCGGCCGGATTGTCAATATTGTGGGATAATGATGAATCGGGGCCGTCTTCCGTTTGCTGTGATCTGCATCCTCGCCCTTGGCGGATGCAGCTACACGCCATTATACGGGACCACCACCGAGAACCGCGGCGTGGTTGGCGAACTCGCCTCGATTTCAATCCCTGAAGCCGACACAAGGCTGGGCCAGATTGTCAGGAACGATTTGTTGTCGGCGATGCGCCCGGCCGGCACTGACGCCCAAGACCGCTACCGGCTTGACCTGGCGCTCGTCAAGTCGCGCTCGCGCGTTATCGACAAGGAGCAGCCAAATGTTACGCGAAATGCGGTCAATGTGACCGCCAAGTTCGCCTTGTTCGATGGCCCGAAAGAGGTCTACAGCGGCAAGACGTTCTCGCATGTTTCCTACGATGTCGTGCGCCAGCCGTTCGCCGATATGCAGGCCGAAAACGACGCCACCGAGCGTGTCGCTCACGAGCTCAGCACCGATATCCGCACGCGGCTGGCGGCCTATTTTTCCAGCCGCTAATTGAGCGGCATGACGATCCTCAAGGTTTCGGCTCTCGACGGATTTTTGCGCAAGCGCAACCCTGCGATCGGCGCTATTCTGATTTACGGCGAGGACCCGGGCGCGGTGCGCGATCTCGCCAGCAAGGCTGTCCGGCACATTGCCGGAAGTCTCGACGATCCCTTTAGCGTGACGCCAATCGACGAGGACGCGCTCTCCGGCGATCCCGGCCGCATTGTTGATGAGGTTCTATCCCTGCCGCTTTCCGGTGGCAGCCGCGTGGTTTGGGTGCGGGGCTCTGGGCAAAATTTTCTGAAAGCCATGGAACCCGTTCTGAGCGGCGCGGTGAAAGGCAATATGGTGATCGCGGAAGCGGCCAACCTTGCGAAGTCATCGAGCCTGCACAGCAAATTCGAGGCAAGCGGCCACGCGGTGGTCATGCCGGTATATGAAGCTGATAACGAAACCATTGCCGAAACGATACGCGTTCAGTTGCATGGTCAGGATTTGCGGATCGATGACGATGCGAGGGCGCGGCTGATCGAGCTGGCAGGCCGCGGCGGCATGACCTTGCAGCGTGAGATCGAAAAACTTTCGGTGTATTGTCACGGCAAACAAGCCGTCGCCCTCGAAGACGTCGAGGCGATCTGCGGCGACGGAGCATGGGCGGAGACCGGCGATCTGTCCGATGCAGTGTTTGCCGGCGACATCGAGGAGGCAGACCGCTACATCATGCAGCTGGCGGCGAGCGGCGTGGATCCGGGCCGCATGCTGTCGGCCGCCCACGGTCACGCGGTCAGGCTCATCGAATTCCGGCAGAACCTGGATCGGGGCATGAGCACCGATCAGACTATCCGCTCGGCGCGCCCGCCGATTTTTTTCAAGCGCCAGCCTGCCGTCAGAAGCCAGCTTGAGGCATGGTCAAGCGAGTCCCTGTTGTCGGCGGCGGCATCGTTGCATGCGGCAATGCTTCAAGAGAGATTGAACGCGGGGCTGGCCGAGAGCATCGCCAGCCGCGCCTTGCTCGCCGTAGCCCGGATGTCTCGATCCTTCCGTGCACGGATGAATTAACGGGATTGCAGCCGCTTGCAGATTTCTTCCAGCTGTTCGAGAGATTTGTAGCCGATGCTAACCGTCCCGCCGGCATCGCCCCGATCTTGAATCTCGACCTTGAGACCGAGCGCTTGGGCCACCGACCGCTCCAGCGCTTTCGTGTCGGCATCCTTTTCCGGTTTTACCTTCCGGGGCCTGGACGATGAAGACTCCCGCGTGAGACTTTCGGCCTCGCGCACCGAGAGCCCCATTTGAATGATCTGTTCCGCAAGTGCCGCGGGCGAATCGGTTGCCACCAGCGTACGGGCGTGCCCGGCCGTGAGCTTTCCGGACTCGATTTGCCGCCGCACCGAGTCGGGCAAATTCAGCAGGCGCAACGTGTTGGCGATGTGGCTCCGGCTCTTGCCCACCGATTGCGCCAGTTGCTGCTGGGTATAGCTGAATTGCTCGAGCAAAAGATTATAGGCGCGCGCTTCCTCCAGGGGATTGAGGTCGCTTCGCTGAATGTTCTCGATGAGCGCGATTTCCAGCGCTTCCCCATCGCTGAACTCGCGGACCAGGACGGGGATTTCATGGACACCGGCTTTTTGGGCGGCCCGCCAGCGCCGTTC